>CAZUTB010000010.1:0-12449 GCA_964622905.1 uncultured Oscillospiraceae bacterium
AACGTCGGCGGTCGGCTCCTGCTCCATCTCACGCACGGTGATAGCCATATCCTTGCGGCTTCCGTTGCGCATATTGAGAATGTTGATTCCCGCCTCGCCAAGCTTGCTGGTGATGAGCGAAATCATATTCGGAACATTGTCATGGATTACGAACAGGCGATAGCCGGCAGGGCGGTCAAGGGGCATATCCGGCATATTGACGCTGTGGATTATAGAGCCGTACTCAAGATAATCGCGAATCTCGGCAGCAGCGGCGCTCGCGCAGTTATCCTCGCTCTCGGGGGTGGAAGCGCCAAGGTGCGGGATGCAGATAGCGCCCGCGATTTTAAGGGTTTCCTCGTTCGGGAAGTCGGTAACATACGCGCGGAGCTTTTTGCTTTCAAGCGCCTCGCGCAGGCTCTCGCTCTCCACCAGCTCTGCACGGCTGTAATTGAGCAGAGCAGCGCCGTTCTTCATTCTGGCGAAGGTTCCGTGGTTGAACATATGCTTGGTCTTGTCCGTAAGCGGAACGTGGATTGTGATATAGTCGCAGGTGGAAAGCAGGCTGTCCAGGTTATCGCTGCGGTGAATTGCGCGGCTGAGGCTCCACGCGTTTTCAACGGAGATGTACGGGTCGTAGCCGATAACCTCCATTCCGAAGCCCTGAGCGGCGGTGTTTGCCGCGATAGCTCCGACAGCGCCAAGACCTATAACGCCAAGCTTCTTTCCGCGAAGCTCCGGACCCACGAACTGACCCTTGCCCTTTTCGACAAGCTTAGCGACGTCCTCCTTGCCCTCAAGGGTTCTTGCCCACTCGATTCCGCCAATAACATTGCGGCTTGCCAAAAGAAGCCCGCACATAACAAGCTCCGCAACCGCGTTTGCGTTAGCGCCGGGCGTGTTGAAAACAACAATGCCCTCCTTGGCGCACTTATCAAGCGGAATATTGTTTACTCCGGCGCCCGCGCGGGCAATTGCAAGCAGGCTCTGCGGAAGCTGCATATCGTGCATTGCGGCGGAGCGGACGAGAATCGCGTCAGGCTCGTTTTCATCCTTGGTTACCATATAGTCATCCGCGGAAAGCTGCTGATAGATAACATTGCTTATTTCGTTGAGAAGCTTAATCTTAAACATTTATTCTACCTCACTTTGCCTGAGCTTCATAATCCTGCATGAAGCTTACAAGCGCCTTTACTCCTTCGATGGGCATTGCGTTATAAATGCTTGCGCGCATACCGCCTACAGCGCGGTGACCCTTGATGTTCATAAGCCCTGCCGCAGTTGCCGCCTTTACAAACGCCTCGTCCTTATCCTTATCGCCGGTAACGAAGGTTACGTTCATTCTGCTGCGGAATTCGGGCTTTACGTTATTCATGAAGAGCTTGCTGTTGTCAATGCAGTCGTAGAGCAGCTTTGCCTTCTCGATGTTGCGCTTCTCCATTTCCTCAACTCCGCCGTTTTCAAGAAGCCAGTCGAAGGTGAGCTTTGCCATGTAGATGCCCCATGTGTTCGGCGTGTTGTACATACTGCCCTTTTCGGCCTCGACCTTCCAGTCCATAAGCTTCGGGCAGGCAGGCATTGCGTTTCCGAGCAAATCCTTGCGGATAACCATAATGCAAAGTCCGCTGGGTCCGATGTTCTTCTGCGCTCCGGCGAAGACAACGCCGAAATCGTTCATATCATAGACCTCGGAAAGGATGTTGCTGCTCATATCGGCAACGATGGGAGCGGCGCACTTGGGAATGGAGGTATAGCGCGTTCCGTAAATGGTGTTGTTCGTGGTGATGTAGAGGTAATCCGCGCCTTCGGTGAAATTCTTCACCTCGGGAATGTAGGAGTAATTATCCTCGCGGCTGGAGGCGATAACGTTGACCGTTCCGTAGCGCTTTGCTTCCTCTGCGGCGAGATGAGCGAAATTGCCGCTGTCCACATAATCGGCAACGCCCTTGACCATCATGTTGAGCGGAACGCCGGAGAACTGGAGCGTAGCGCCGCCCTGCATGAAAATAACCTCGTAGTTTTCGGGAATGTTCATAAGCTTCCTGATTCCCGCAACCGCCGCATCGTAAATATCAACGTACATCTTGCTGCGGTGGGTCATTTCCATAACGGACATACCGGTGTTGCCATAGCAGAGCATTTCCTTCTGCGCTCTTTCAAGCACGGGCAGAGCCAGCGCCGAGGGACCGGCGGCGAAATTATAAACGCGTTCCATAGTTTCATCCTCCTTAAATCTTTGACCGCTTCATTGCGGGTCGTTTTTCGTCCGGTGGGCATTTCCTGTCCAACAACAAATATCATAAACGATATAAACAATGTTTGCAAGCCCTATGGTTCGTATTTTACGGAAGATATACTAATAACGGCTTCACAGAAAGACAATAAATGAATTGTGCAGTCCGTATTTGCCCGATTTGCAGATATAAAAGCGCCGCATCGTCATTAATTTGACGGTGCGGCGTATATGCTCCTGCATTTTGCCGTTATGTTTTTATTTTGAACTTACTTGGCGGCAAACACATGGGTTGCGTTTACGCGGGCGGGAAGGGAGAGGGTCATAACGCCGTTATAGATGGCGCTGACGCGCTCGCCGACAGCGAAGGCTGCAATATCGGGAACGGTGACAAGCACCTGATTTCCGGTAGCCTCATCGGTAATTAGATAAGCGTTATCCTCAATGGAATCAATGGTTCCGGTGATAACCGGCACAATAACCTTCAAGCCGGTAATCTGCGCGGGAATCGAGCGGGTTTCCTTTCCGTCATAGAGAACGGTTACGGTCATACCGCTTTCAAGGGCGGGCAGCACGGCGGGAAGCGAATCCGGCTGGGGCAGAACCTCGTAGCTGAGGGAATCGCTCACAACCAGTATGAAGCCCTGCTCGGTAATCTCGGCGACAGTTCCGATAACGGAGCAAACGTCGATGGTATCCGCAAAAATCTGCGCGGGAATCGAGCGGGTTTCCTTTCCGTCATAGGTAACGGTGAGCCTTACGCCGACTACTATATCGCTCACTGCGATATTGCTGAGAGTGGTTTCGCCGTAGTTTACCTGATAGCGCGTGTTCTCATCAATATCAAGCACGAAGTAGCCTTCGCCGATTTCGGAAACGATGCCGGTAAGATTAAGCGAAGCGGGAGCCATAGCAACATCCTCCGCTGCGGGCTGCTCGGTGGGGGCAGCGGGCTCATCGGTAGGCTCGGAAGCGACCTCGGTGTTCTGCGCCGCAGGCTCGGTTACGGTTTCGGTGTTCTGCGCTGCCGGCTCGGTGGGCGTCTGCTGCTTGGATGTATCCTCCTTGGCGGCGCAGCCCGCAAGCAGAGCGAGGAGCAGGCAAAGGGCGATTACCATGGCGATGATTTTCTTAAAGCTGTTCATTGTGTACCTCCCGAAAATTAAGTATTTATTGCTTACATATCTTCTGACGGAGGCACAGGCAAATAAGTTCCATGGTTTCTGAAAATTATTTTTTTTCGCTGTGAAGCGAAGAATAAAGGCTTTCGGCGGCGGGCTTTGTCATTCCCTTGACTCCCGCAAGAGAATCCACATCCGCATCCATAAGCGCCTCGATGGTCTTGAACGCCTTCATAAGCGCGCGCCTGCGCTCTACTCCGATGAGCGGTATATCCTCCAGCCTGCTGTGAGTGCTTGCCCTTCCGCGAAGCGAGCGGTGATAGGTTATCGCAAAGCGGTGCGCCTCGTCGCGTATTCGCTGTATGAGAAAGAGCGCGGGGCTTCTTCTGTCAAGCAGAATGCTGTCCTCCCTTTCCGGAAGGAATATCTCCTCAAGGCGCTTTGCAAGCCCGAACATAGGAATATCAAAGCCTGCCTCGTGCATAGCCCGCTGAGCAAACGCAAGCTGTTCCGGACCGCCGTCGATAAGGAATAGGTCGGGCAAATCCCCAAAACCTGTTTCGGGCGCGGGAAGCCCCTCTGCCGCGCGCTTCTCAATTTCCTCCGCGCCATGCCTGAGCCTGCGCGAGATAACCTCGTTCATTGACGCGAAATCGTTGGCGCCAATAACGGTCTTTATGCGGAAGCGCCTGTACTCCTGCTTCGCGGGAGCGCCGTCAATAAAGACCACCATGCTCGCAACGGAGAGCGTTCCCTGAGTATTGGAAATATCAAAGCCCTCGATTCTGCGCGGCGGCTTTTCCATTCCGATAGCCTCGCCGAGAAGACGGCAGGCGCCTATCGTGCGCTCCTCGACAATCTGCTTTTTAGCGTTGCGCTTGAACAGCGCGTCCTCGGCGTTTTTATGCGCGGTTAGCATCAGTGCCTTTTTATCCCCGCGCTGCGGCGAAATCAAGGTAACAGCCCCGCCGCGCTCCTCCCGCAGATACTGCTCAACGGTGTCCATATCCTCAAGCGCCGTCTGCACAAGCACCTCGCGCGGGGGCTTAGAGCCGCCTCCGTAATACTGCATTATGAAGCTTTCAAGCACCTCCGCCTCGGTTTCCGAGCCTGCGCGCTCAAGGCAGTAGCTTTTGCCACCGATAATATGTCCTCCGCGCATTACGGTAACATAAGCCATTGCGTCAAGCCCGTCCTGCGCAAGCGCGATTATGTCCCTGTCGTCCGAAAGGTTCAGCGCGGCGTTCTGCTTTTCCATAAGGTTTTTAAGCGCGAAAACCCTGTCCCTTAGTGCGGCGGCGCGCTCGTACTGCATTTCGGCGGCAGCCTTCGTCATCTCGTCCTGCATCTTCTTGAGCAATTCGGTATACTGCCCCTGCAAAAAGCCGTATACCTTGGAAAGCTCCTCGGCGTACTCCTTTTCGGTGCATCTCTTTGCACATGGCGCAAGGCAGCGCCCAAGCTCGAACTCAACACAGGGGCGCTTCATCGCATCCGGCTTGAGAACTCCCTGACAGGAGCGGACGCGGGTGAGCGAGTGAATCGCGTCAATAACCTGACGCACCTGAGTAGCGCCCATGTAAGGTCCGAAATAGCGGCGCTTATCCTTATCCATACGCCGCGCAAGCGAAACAGGCGGAAAGGGCTGGGTATCGTCAATTGCGATAAACGGGTAAGCCTTGTCATCCTTGAGCCTTATATTGTAAAACGGCTTATAGAGCTTTATCAGGTTGTTCTCAAGGATAAGCGCCTCAAGATTGCTCTGACAAAGCTGAATGTCGAAATCCTCAATTTTATCTATCATCGCCTGCACCTTGGGCAGATGCGGCGACTGGCGGAAATATGAGCGGACGCGGTTTTTCAGGTTGACCGCCTTTCCGACATATATAACCTCTCCCCCGTGCTTCATAATATAGCAGCCGGGGCATTCGGGAAGCTTTTCGATTTTAAGCAGCAGTTCCTCGTTCATGTTGAAATCCTCATAATATAATTGGCGGCGCGACAATGAGTTATTACGTCACAGCTAAAAGTGCGTTATACGCAAGCAGCGCCGCTTGCGGAGAATGTGCCTATCGCTAGAAGCCAAGCGCAGATGGGGCAGGAGTTTACTCGGTGGTAAACGACTGCCCGAGGTGCGCGCTGGCGACACCGCGAGAGGTGCGTTATACGCAAGCGGCGGAGGCGGTAATAACCGCCTCCGCCTAGTTTCTAGTCAGCCTAATTACTCGTCCTTGTCTTCGCCGTCTTCTTCGGCTGCGTCGGCCTCGTCCTCATCCTCCGCCTCCTCGGAGAAACGGGTCTGAACAACCTCAACAAGCTTTTCCATGAGGCCTTCCTCAACAGGGATGAATTCCTCCATCTCTTCGCCCGCCTCATTGGTGGAAGCGACTACCTTCATGATGTACAGGCTGTGCTCATGCTCCTCGTCCTCGCCTGCGCACTCATGCTCGCACTCTTCGCAGCCGCAGCCGCATTCGCAGTCGTCCTCGGGATCGCCAAGCACCGCGTATTCGTCTCCGTTGTAGAAGAAATAATCGAGTACTTCCAGACTAAGCGTATTTCCTTCTTCGTCGGAAAACTCGACGATATCGCGGTCGTCATCATCCTCGTACAAGGGATACACCCCCTCAAATCAATATTTACCGATTCTGCGGCGCAGTAAATCCCCGCACAAAAGGCATAGCATCATTATATACACAGACGTTGGGTTTTGCAAGGCTTTTCGGGCGGCATCAAGCCGCGCTTTTCGACACTTTTCAGCAGACGCTCATTGCGTAAACGGTGGTGGTGACGAACTTCTCCCCCGCCTTAAGCACGCAGGAGGGGAAATGCAGCTCGTTTACGCAGTCCGGATAATGCTGTGTTTCGAGGCAGACCGCCTGACGGGTGAGATAATGCGCGCCGTCCTTGCCGAAGAAGTCAATTCCGTTGGCGGTGTAAACCTGAATTCCGGGCTGGTCGGTGTAAACGCTGATGCGGCGGCCGCTTTCCTTCTCATAGATATAGCAGCAGGGAATATCCGCCGCCTTGGTGTTGAGAACAAAGTTATGGTCGTAGCCGTGACCGTACTGCATCTGAACGCACTTATCGTAATGGGTAAGCCCCTCGCCGATAAGCCTGCCCTTGCGCAGGTCAAACGGAGTTCCCTCAACGTTCATGTATTCGCCGGTGGGAATGCAGGCGGCGTCAATAACGGGAGTAATCATATCCGAATCTACGAAAAGCTCGTGATTCTCAACATTCGCCCCGCCGTGACCGTTAAGGTTGAAATAAACGTGATTGGTCACGTTGATGATGGTATCCTTGGTGCTTTCCGCCTCATAGCGCAGGGCGAAGCGGTTATCCTCATCAAGCGAATAGTAAACGGAAAGGGTCAATTCGCCGGGGAAGTTTTCCTCTCCATCGGGGCTTACATAGGTGAGCTTAAGGGTGGAAGCCGCCTTGGTTTCAAATGTTTCCGCAATCCACATCCTGTGCCCGAAGCCCTCCTTGCCGCCGTGCAGGGTGTTCTCCCCATCGTTGAGGAAGAGCTGATATTCCTTGCCGCCAACGGTGAAATGCCCCTTTGCAATGCGGTTTGCGAATCTGCCGATAGTCGCGCCCATAGGTCCCTTTTCGGCAAAATCCTTCTCGGAGCGGGCAAGCGCCACATCAGCAAATTTGCCACTTTTATCGGGCATGATAATCGAAACAACTCCGCCGCCGAAATCGGTTATGGTTACGGAATAGCCGTTCTTGTTTTTCAGGGTGTACGCGTAGGAATCCCCCGCCTTGGTCTTCGAGTAAAACTTCTTTTCAATGCTCATAATAACACTCCTCAGGTAAGTTTTTATAGATTATAGCATAAACGCGGCGCTTAGCAAAAGAAGATTTCTGCATTCGGCAAAAACATGGTATAATACCGGCATAACGCTCGGAGGTGTGAATATGTTTCTTACATTTTTAGGTGCGGCACGCGAGGTAACCGGAAGCTGCTATCTTATTGAGAACGCGGGCAAGCGGATACTAATCGACTGCGGAATGGAGCAGGGCAAGGACATTTATGTGAATCAGCCGCTGCCCGTTGCGGCTGGGCAGATTGACACTGTGCTTGTTACCCACGCGCATATAGACCATACGGGTCGCCTTCCGCTGCTGGTGAAAAACGGCTTTAAGGGCGACATAATCTGCACCGAGGCGACAGCCGACCTGATGGGCATTATGCTAAGGGACAGCGCGCACATTCAGGAAACGGAAGCCGAATGGAAAACGAGAAAGAACCTGCGCGCGGGAAAGCCGCCCGAGGAGCCGCTTTACACGGTAAAGGACGCGGACAGCACGCTTTTGCTCCTGAAGCCCGTCAAATACGGCGAAAAAACGGCGGTTGCGGAGGGCGCGGAGGCGCGCTTTACGGACGTTGGGCATCTTTTAGGCTCTGCGGCGATAGAGCTTTTCCTTACCGAGGACGGAAAAAGCGAAACCATAGTTTTCAGCGGAGATATAGGAAACCTGCATCAGCCGATACTGCGTGATCCGGAGTACATTTCAGCGGCGGACAGGCTTATTATCGAAAGCACCTACGGCAACAGAAGCCACGGCGAGCGCCCCGATTATCTTGCAGCGCTCACCTCCGTAATTCAGCGCACGTTCGATAAGGGCGGAAACCTTGTTATTCCTTCGTTTGCGGTAGGCAGAACGCAGGAGCTGCTTTTCTTCATACGCCAGATTAAGGAGGAAGGGCGAGTCAAGGGACATCCGAACTTCCCCGTATACGTTGACAGCCCGCTTTCCGTTGAAGCGACGAACATCTTCAAGAAAAGCGATATAGACTTTTTCGACGAGGAAACGCGCGCGCTTTTGCTTTCGGGCAAGAACCCAATCAGCTTCCCGAACCTTATAACCTCCGTTACCGCGGACGACAGCAAGGCTATCAACGACGCAGAGGGCTGCAAGGTTATCCTCTCCGCGAGCGGAATGTGCGAGGCGGGCAGAATACGCCATCACCTAAAGCATAACCTGTGGCGCGCGGAATCCACGGTGCTGTTTGTGGGCTATCAGGCGGAGGGCACGGTAGGGCGCGCGCTTGTAAACGGCGAGAAGGAAGTAAAGCTTTTCGGCGAAACAATAGAGGTTAAGGCGGCAATAGAAACGCTTGCGGGAGTGAGCGGGCACGCCGACAGAGAGGGCTTGCTGAAATGGGCAAACGCCTTTGAAAAGCGCCCGACGCGCGTTTATGTAACCCACGGCGATGAGGACGCGGCGCTGTCATTTGCCGAGAGGCTCGAAAACGACGAGGGCTATTCGGCGACAGTACCGTATAACGGCGAAAAATGGGATTTAATAAAGGACGAATGCGTCCTCGAGGGCAGCCGCGAGAAGATAAAGCAGGGCGAGAGCGCGGAAGCAAAGGCGGCAAAGGGCGCCTATTCCCGCCTTGTCGCCGCGGCGGAAAGGCTGCTCAAAATCGCAAAGGAAAGCGCAGGGCTTGCCAACCGCCTCAGCGCAAAATTCTGCGACCAGATAAACGCGCTCTGCGATAAATGGCAGAGCAGGCAGTAAGCGAAAAACACACGACAAAGGGGCTGAAATGCATGGAGGTCACCCTAAGAAAAGTTGAAATTGAGGACAGGGAAATACTCGCGAACCTGCTGGAAAAATACGACTACGAGTTTTCGCAGTACGATAAGCGGGACGTAAACAAGCTGGGCTTATACGGCTATCAATATCTCGATTATTACTGGACGGAGGAAAACCGCTTTGCGTATTTCATCGAGGTTGACGGTAAGCTTGCCGGCTTCGTTATGATAAGCAATTATCCGGAAGCGCCGGAGGAAAAGATGGATTTCTGCCTGTCCGAGTTCTTTATAATGTATAAATACAGGCGGATGGGCGTCGGCAGGGAAAGCGCATACAAGGCGTTTGAGATGCACCATGGAAAATGGCAGCTGAAAAGGCACCCGCGCAACCTGCCCTCCGTGCATTTCTGGAACAGCGTAGTGAGCGAGTATACAAAGGGCAATTACAGGCTGGTTGAAGGCTACCCGAACCCCGAGGTCGATTATGACGACGGAACACCCGCGGACGTTTTCTTTTTCGAGAACTGATATAGCACAAAGCTGCCTGCTATTTCAGTTTTAAGGCTTGTGAGATACGCTACATTACAAATAGCAGCTTAGTATAGCGCGGCTGTATTATATGCAGCAGCCAGCATGGGCAGATTCCATATCTGCCCGCCTGATTATCGCCCCAACAAATATATCGGCATAGCGATATTCGCGAGAAGCTCGGGCGGATATGGAATCCGCCCCTACCCATTTTATGGTTATCAATGTTTATCGGTAATTGTGTAAGGCGCGGGCAAACGCCGCTCTAATACATGGCTTCATAAGCGTTATGGCTAGTCACATTGACGCAGATGCAGGTTTTACAACAAGCAAGACACTATCACTTGAAAACGGGTGAAGGCGGATTCAATATCCGCTCGCCGTACATAAAAGCCAAATGAACGGAGATAATATGGAATTTCCAAAGCGAAAGAGAAACCGTCTTGAAGGTTATGATTACTCACAAAACGGCGCATATTTAGTTACGATATGCACGCATAAGCGCAAGTGTCTGTTTGGCTGTATAGGAGAAGATTCCATATCTGCCCGCGTTATTGATGAAGCATTCGTGGACACGATTAACGCGTTTCAGTTTATAAGCTGTCCGATATACGTCATAATGCCTAATCATTTTCACGCAATTCTCCTGATTGAACGGGCAAACACAGAACCCGCGCCAACAATATCGAAGGTAATACAAGCCTTTAAGCTCCGCTCAACAATAGAGTATATAGAGCTTGTAAAGAGCGGTTTGCTCCAGTCGTATGACAGTCAAATATGGCAGCGCTCGTTTCACGACCATATCATCCGCAGCGAAAAGGACTTCACCCAAATATTTAACTATATTGACGGAAACCCTTATAAATGGAAGGAGGATTGCTTATTTACTGAAGATGAGCAGTCCGCTTCAAGCGACTAAACTTCCATTTCCAATTTCTCGCGCTTATTCCAGCCCTTTACGGCGGGATTTTTGTGTTCAATTTCAAGAATTCCGAATGGACGCGTGTTTATTGCGCAAATACAAAAAGATATATCAATATAACTATTGCAATCCGCTTTGACGGCTTGTATAATTATCACGATATTGAAAAGCGATGCAAAATTACAGCAGGAAAACGCAGGAACAGGCAAGGATAAATGCATTCATTGCCGCGAGGCTGAATGCAGGCTGACATAAATTATACCAAAGCAAGGGCGGTGGAGCAATGCTGAGTCTGCCGGTGAGCTATAAAATAGAGTATGAGCTGAGCGCTCTTGTTTTTCTTGTAATCATAATGCTCAGATATTTCGGAGCGCGGCGCTTTCCGAATCAGAAGAACCATATATTTTCGCTGGTTCTGTGGATTACTGCGCTTGACATAGCGCTTGATATAGTCAGCTCGTTTCTTATCGACAACGCGCTTACAGTTCCCCATGCAATAACCTATATTGTTAACACCACATTCTATTGCCTGCAAATCCTTCTTCCGATACTTATGGCGATGTACTCAATAGTCATCTCCCGCTTTGTTGACAGGGCGGAAATGATAAAGTTTACGCCGCTTTTTGCGCCCGGGGCGCTGATGATGCTTGCGCTTATTTTAAACCCCTTGACCAAATGGTTCTTTTATATTGACAGCGAAGCGGGCTATATTCATAACAAGATGTTCATAAGCCTTTACGTTATGCTTGCGTTTTACGCCGCGCTCACCTATGCAATTACAATCATCAACAGGAAGCGAATCAAGCCCGTAGAGTTCAGAACGATATGCAAGTACCTAATCATCGTAATCATTTCGGTTGCGGTGCAGTACATATATCCGAAGGTGCTTTTATCCGGCGTTGCGATAGCGATAGCGGTAACGCTGATGTACTTCACAATTCAGAATCCCGAATCAATGGTTGACGCCGCTACCGGCGCGTTCACCTATGAGGCTATGCAGGCGTTCCTTACCGACCGCGCAAACGAGCGGGACAGGTTTCAGCTTATCGCGATAAGGATAACCAACATTCAGCGAATCAACGAGCTTTTGGGA
Source organism: uncultured Oscillospiraceae bacterium (assembly GCA_964622905.1). Taxonomy (GTDB): domain Bacteria; phylum Bacillota; class Clostridia; order Christensenellales; family Aristaeellaceae; genus STF2-37. The sequence goes on from CAZUTB010000010.1 coordinate 11,432, forward strand.
ATAGAAAGAGGCACACTGCTCCTTAAGGGGCTGTGCGACCTGCTCAGGGAAACCGCAGGCTGCTCCTGGATATTCAGAATGCGCGGCGGCTGCTTTGCCGCGATTACGCGAAGCAGCGAGGACTACAGCAAGCTGCGCGAGAGCCTTGAAAATCGCATAAAAGAGCCGTGGGAAATAGGCGGGACGGACGTGCTCATGCAGGCAATAATATGCTGCGCGGCGATAAGCGAGCTGCTTGACGAATCACCCGCTCCGGAGCAGACATTGAATTATCTGGAAACCATCCTGATGCAGAACGACAAGGCGGGAAGCAGGATAACCACAGTAACCATCGGAAAAGAGCTGCTCAGCACTATTCAGCGCAGAAACGCGGTTGAAACCGCCCTGAGAGCAGCGATAGAAACGGGCGAAGGGCTGGAGCTGCATTTTCAGCCGATATGGTCCGTAAAGAAAAAGCGCTTTGAAAGCGCGGAGGCGCTGCTCCGCTTTAATCATCCTGCCTTGGGAAGAATATCGCCCGCCGAGTTTGTTCCAATAGCCGAAAGCAGCGGCTTTGTAACCGCAATGGACGAATTTGTAATAAGGAAAGCGTGCGAGTTCATAAGCGGCTGCGGCGGCTTAAGCAGCTTGGGGCTGAAGGCGCTTGAAATAAACATATCCGCGCTGGAATTCATGCAGCGCAGGCTGCCGATGATGATTAAGGAAATCATCACGCAGTACAAGGTTGACCCGAAATCGCTCTGCTTTGAGATAACCGAAACGGCGGCAACGGAATCCTACGAGCTGCTCAGGGGCTGTATGCAGGAAATACGCGGTATGGGCTGCCGCTTTGCGCTGGATGACTTCGGGACGGGCTACGCCAACATTTCGCAGGTGATTCAGCTCCCCTTCTCAATGGTGAAGCTTGACCGCTCGCTGCTTGGCGGTCCGGATATTGTGGTTGAGGACCTTGCGCATATGTTCCGTAAAATGGACTGCGTTACCGTTATAGAGGGCGTTGAAACAAAGGAACAGGTGG
>CAZUTB010000010.1:12459-13867 GCA_964622905.1 uncultured Oscillospiraceae bacterium
TCGGGAGAAAACGGTCGAGGTGGCAATAGTGTATACGGAGGAGCAGGTGGAGCTTTGCGAAAAGATTGACATTGAATACATTCAGGGCGTCTACTACGCGCGCCCGATGAACGGCGAAAGCTTTAAGACATTTCTTGCGGAAAGCAGGCAGAGCTAAGCAGCATTGCGCCTCCCTGCCGGCGTGACAAATGTGCCCCCGATGATACAATTAACATATAAAGCAGTTTAAGCAATTCAATTATGAAACGGGGAAGCAAAATGCCTGAGAGAAAGCGGGAGAACTGGGTAGACAATGTAAAGGTCATATCGTGCATACTCGTAGCGGCGGGGCATCTGTTCATGGGGCTTACCGACGCGGGAATACTGAGCGGAACAAACGCGGTGCAGAGCTGGTTTCACGTTGCAATTTACACCTTTCACGTTCAGCTTTTCTTTTTGTGCAGCGGATACCTTTACCAAAAGTATTCCAAGGTAACAACGCTTGCCGAATGGGGCGGAAACGTTAAAAAGAAGGCGCTCGCCCTCGGAATACCCTATCTTGCGTTTTCGATTCTTACATGGATAATCAAGAAGGCGGCGGCAGGGTCCGTCAATACTGCGGCAGGCGGCTTTATAGACAGCATTTTCGTTCACCCGATGGACTCCATGTGGTTTATCTATGTACTGCTTTTCATGTTCGTCATAACGCCAACACTAAAGGACAGGCGGTCGGTTTTAATTCTGCTGCTTGTGTCCGCGGCGCTGTATTTCATTGACCTTTTTATTTATCAAAGCTCGGTTGTGCTTGTGTTCAAGCTTATGCAGTTTGAGCTGTGGTTCGTGCTGGGTATGCTGCTTGCAACCTACAACTTGAAGGAAGCGATAAGCGCAAAGACGGCGGGCGCTTTAAGCGCAATAACGGGCGCGGCGTTCATCTTGGGAACAATTCTTCTCGCAAACGGGCTGAGCTTCAAGGGCTTTGAGCTTATTCTAGGGCTGCTCGCAAGCGCTTCGCTGATTCTGCTCTTCCTCATGCTTGATAAAAAGGCGGTTCAGCCGAAATCCTTTAAGTTCCTTGCGGGCTACACAATGCCGATATACGTTATGCACACGATATTCGCCGCGGGAATAAGGACGGTGCTTACAAAGCTAGGCATTCACAGCCCCGCGATGCATATAATTCTTGGGCTTACGTTCTCCTTCGGCGGTCCGATTCTCGCGGCGTACCTGATGTCAAAGGTCAAGTGGCTCGACTTTTTCCTCTACCCAATGAAGTATTTGAAGAAAAGCGATGCGAAAGCCAAGCTTTCGGCATAGATAAGCAGGAAAGGATGATTTTGTATGAAGGTAGTATTATTCAGCGGAAGCCCGCGTAAAAACGGCTGCACCTATACCGCGCTCAGGGAGATTGAGAAAACGCTTAACGCGG
>CAZUTB010000011.1:0-13657 GCA_964622905.1 uncultured Oscillospiraceae bacterium
TAACCGATATATTATGCTTTCAATTCTCTGCTTTGTCAAGATTCAGAGCGCTTTAGCGCTTGATTTAGCGTAAATATGCTTGAATTGCTATCTTGCCGCCTTGAGCCTTGCGAATATGCCGCCGCTTGCGCGCTTGACCGCGGCTATAAAGCGCCCCTCAAGGCAGCAGAGGGGAGCGGAGTGCAGACGAACGGGAATGAGCATCAGCTTCATCATCACGGAACGCGGCTTCGCCTTTTTCAGGGCGGGGGAGAGGCGCGGATTTGCAAGCATATCGGCAACCGTTTTCCGCTTTTCCCTCGCGGATTTCGGGTTTTCTTTTTCCATTTCGTTTTCAACGCAGCCTACAAAGCGCTCAATATATCTTCTCGAAACGAACTCCTCCGCTTCCTCGCTCTCAATTCCCCATTTTGCGTATAAGTCTGTAAGCCAGCCGTGCTCCTCCTCACGCTTCCGATATATGTCCGCGCGCCATTTCGCCGTTTCGCTTTCGCTTCTTGCACGGTTGAAGTGATAAAAGGCTGTGCTGAGCGTCCCTACCCGCTCCGCTTTGTCAAGCACGCATAGGTTGAACGGAAAGTCGTCCCAATAGGTATTGGGGAAACGAATTCCGTTGTCTATTATGAACTTGCGCCTGTACAGCTTGTTCCACGGCGTGTACAAAAGATTCTTATCAAAGAGCTTCGGCGTATCGGCTCTGAACTCCGCCGCGTTATCGTAGAGCCTGCTTTCGGGGCATATCTCCTGCCGCCCGCAGAGCTTTCCGCCGTCATAGGTGTCGATGAAAAAGCCGCTGATGAGCAAATCCAGCTCCGCGCCCTTTGCCGCCTCGTACATTTCCATAAGCATATTCGGCTCTGCGCTGTCGTCGCCGTCAAAGAAGAAAAGGTACTCGCCCTGCGCAAGCTCTGTTCCCTTGTTCCGAGCCGCCGGAGCGCCCATGTTCGCTTGTGACAGGAGCTTGAAGCGGCTGTCGCTTCCTATCGCCTCCGCTGCCGCTTTCTCCGTTCCGTCCGCTGAGCCGTCGTTAATAACTATGCACTCAAAGCCCTCAAGCGTCTGCGCCTTAAGAGAATTGATTGCCGCCGCTATCTGCTTTTCCACATTGTAGGCGGGAATGACGACGCTGACGCACAAATTATCGCTTTTCATCATTTTCCGCTTCACCGCCCGCAGCATATGGCAAAAATGAATCCGCAATGCTCTTTGCCTCCGCGGAAGGCTCGTAAATTTTATCGTCCGCGCCGCCCTGCCGAAGTATCATCATTATGGTTCTGAGCATTATCTTGATGTCCCACCACAGCGAATAATTCTCGATATAGTAAATGTCCATGAGCGCCTTGCGCCTCGGCTCGGTGTCATATCTTCCCGTAATCTGCGCGTAGCCCGTAAGCCCCGCCTTCATTTTCAGGCGGTAGCCGAACTCGGGAAAATCCTTAGCCGCGCTGCTTGCTATTTCGGGCATTTCGGGGCGCGGTCCAACAAGGCTCATGTCGCCCTTCAGAACATTGAAAACCTGCGGAAGCTCGTCCAGCCTCCAGCGCCTCAGAAAGCGCCCGACGCGCGTTATTCTCTCGTCATTTTCGGCGGCAAGCGAGATATGGTCGGCGCAGTCCTCGCGCATCGTTCTCAGCTTGATTATCTCAAAAACGCGCCCGCCCCTTGTTACACGCCTTTGGCGGTAGAAGCATTTTCCGCCGTCGCAAAGCTTTACCGCAAGGGCGCAGGGAAGCATTATCAAAAGAAACAGCGTCATGAAGGCGAGCGACAGCGCAACGTCCATAAGCCGTTTCAGGAAGCGCTGCTCGGGCTTCAAGCGCCCCTTCGCTCCGCACTCAAGGAAGGAGCAATCGCCGAAGGTTGCCGGAACAGCCGCGTTTTCCACAATGTCAAAAAGCTCGCTTGCTATGTAAAGCGCCTTGTTTTCCTTGTAGGCATATTCCTCAAGCGGGATTCTGCTTTCGGCGGGAATATCGCAGAGCATAACGGTTTCCGCTTGCTTTATTAGTTTTCTTATATCGCTTCTTCTGTAATCCGCCGCCGCTGTAACCCTGTACTGCCGCTTCATTTCAAGAATCCGCGCAAGCAGCTCCTCCGCAGAGGCTTTCGATGATGAAATTATTAGCGTTTCCGACGGAGGAACAAGCTTGAAGTATATGTAATTCCCCGCGTACACAAAAAGCGCCGTCAGCAGAAGCTGCGCCGCCATTCCCGCAAGCAATAGCCCGATTTCGCCCGAAACCGGAGTTATTGTCGAGCGGTTTATGTCGTTCACGTTCATCATAAGAAGAACGAAATACGCGATTATATCCGTCAGCCAAAGCCCGAAAACCAGGCTGTAAACTATATGGCTGCTCTTATCCTTGCCTACGGCATAGCCGCCGTAGGTTCTCATCATGAAATAGCCTATCACAAGGAAGGAAAATATTACAATTGCGCTTGTCCTGCTGACTCGCATCAGCTGCGGATTGGTAACGGAGATGGGCAGATAAAACGCTAAAAAGGCGCACAGATAAAGGAACGCCTTTAGTGTAAGGCATATCGGCGATACCCGCCCGCTTTTTACCTTTGCCGCGTTTTTCTGCAATCCTGTTACCTCCGTGCCGGTATTCACCTAAGATAAACGGAGCAGAGCCGCGTTATTATCCGCCCTGCGCGTATTATCTGTCAGTCTGCCCTGAGCATCTCTACGCATTTTTTGAGCGCAAGGCGCGACGGAGGCGAGATTTTCTTATCCTCGGGAAGCGCGTCCAAGGGGAACCAGCGCAGCTCCGCGACCTCGGCGGGGTCTGCCTTCATTTCGCCCTCGTAATCCGCGCAGATGAAGTAATGCCCGACTATGTACGCCTTATCGCCGTTTGGGTAGGTGAAAAGCATTTCCTTGCCGGTATACACGCCTATTGGCAAAAGCGAGCGCGCTTGGAGCCCCGTTTCCTCAAAAAGCTCGCGCTTGCCCGTTTCCTCTATTGTTTCGCCAATCTCAAGCGCTCCGCCGTGGTCTGCCCAAAGCCCGCTGTCCTCGCGCTTTTGGAGCAGTATTCTTTTGCCGTCCGTTACGAATACGCCTACGCCCACCATTATCAGCGTGTCGTGACCGATTCGCGAGCGCATTGAGCGAACATAATCGTTCATGGTCTGTACCACTTTTTGATGAACTCTATATCGTGCGCGGCGTGCAATGGCTGCGTTTCCTCGCGCAGAAGGTCGGCTTGCGGTATTCTCCTTCTCAGCTCGGGAAGCAGCCATTTCCAGTCAAGCATTCCCTCGCCTATAAGCGACGGGGTATAGCCGCGCTCGTCATGGAAGCCGTCCTTAACATGGATTGCGCTCACCTTGTCGGCAAATGCGTCAAAGGCGCGCCCGAAAAGCTCCTTCTGGCTATTTATGTTATCCGGCGTCAGCAGATTCCACGGGTCAAAAACTATGCGGAAATGCTTTGAATCCACCTCGTGCAGAAGGCGCGCCGCAAGCTCGGGGGTGTTCAGCGTATGCGCCGCGACAGGCTCAACCCCGAAATCCTGATTCTCCTTTTCGGCGCATTCGGCAATCCTGAGCATACTTTCGCGCAGGCGAACATACTGCCTTTCGCGTTCATCCTCGCTTTCGGCAAAGTGGCTCGTTTCCGTCCCTACAACGCAGGCGCCAAGCATTTTCGCGGCGTGCAGATTGCCGATGTAGGTGTTTCTTGCCGCAAGGTACGCACCTTCGTCCCTAGCGCACATATCGACGTAGGAGCCGAGAACCGTAAGCTTAAGCCCTGCGGCTTCAAACTCGCTTCTCAGCTGCAAAAGCGCCTCGTCGTCATTCGGCTTCGGCGGCTCAGTAAAGCTCTTCGTCATTGCGAGCTGCATCGTGTCAAAGCCAGCCGCCTTAATCGCCTTGAACAGCTCCTCCCTCGGGAGCTTGAAATCATGCGCGCGTGTACCTATCATAAAATTGCCTCCTGTGTTAAATTTTCTTTGCAAGAACAATCTCCAAGGGCTGCTCGTAGCCCGGTATATCGAATACTAGCCCGCCAATATCCTTAAAGCCGAGCTTTCTGTAAAAATGCTGCGCCTGCTCGTCAGCCTGCGTCGAGGTCATTATCATTCCGTAGCCCTGCGCCTTCATATCGCTTTCCCAGTGTGAAAGGGCAGCGCGCCCCGCTCCGCCTCCGCGCTTCTCCTCGCGGAGGTAAATCATGGTCAGAAACGGCGTGTTGTCCCAGAAAAGATTATAGCGCATAATGCCTATCGGAGCGCCGTTTTCCTCGATTATGTACCCCATTTCGTCGCGCAGCTTCTTCTCATACTCGCTTTTTGCAAGGTGCGCGTCAAGGGTGAACCAGAAAGCCTTATCGCTTTCGAGAGCATATCTTATCGTAAACATTTTATCCCTCCGCTATCAGTCTTTTCAGCGCGAGCAGAAAGTCCTCGTCCGCCTGCATCTCGCGCTTCTTCGGGCCTTTTGTCCGCGCGCCGCTTCTGCGCGCCTTTGCGCTTTCATGGCGCTGCATCAAAAGCCCGTCTATGTTGTCGTTATTAAACTCAAGCCCATTCTGATTGAGCGCCCGCGCGCCCTTTCCCAGTGCAAGCGCCGCAAGCGCGTAATCCTGAGTTACCAATAAATCACCGCGCGAAAGCATATTCGCTATCTTGAGGTCGGCGCTGTCCGCGCCCTGCGAAACTACTATAACCCTCGCATAACCGTCCCGCATCTCGTGCGCCCAGTCGCATACCCAAATAACAGGAATGCCTGCGAGCTTTGCCTCCGCCGTCGCAATATGCGTTACGGGGCAGGCGTCCGCGTCAATAAACAGCGTCATTTTCTCTCCGTTACGTTTATTTGGAATAATCATCCGAGTAAAGCCCGCGCCGTCTTGCCGTCGGCTGAATGAAATCGGGAATCAATGAGCATCAGCCGCTCAAGACTATCCCGCTTCGGTCAGGCATTGCAATCCAAGAGCAGCTTCATCGGAAGAATGCTTGGCTTGGCTTTGCCGGTCGGTGAAAAGCCAAGCAATCCTGATGAATTAGAAAGACGCTGCTCTATTGAATCAGCCTTATCATACATTCGCGACGAACGCTCGTCAAGAGCCGCTTTTCGCAGCAGAGGACTGCGCAATAAGAATAAGGCGCATCCCATTTCGGAATGCGCCAAAATGCAAAACGCTTGTTCAAAGCTCAATCGGACTGCTATGGCTTTTTCTTGGAGTATGCACGGGAATTGCCGTATTGAAGCTGTTTGCGCGCTTCATCAGCTCGTATTCCGTATCGGAATTATGGACGGGAAGAATCTGTATGCTCGCCTGACCGCAATCCAGCAATGCTTTAGCGCCTGTTCCGTCATCGACGTTTCCTGAAAAGAGAATGGAATGACGCTCCTGCGTGTAGGCGGAAGCAATCATGCGCCCAACCTTGCTTTCGAGCTGCGGGTCAGAGAGCAGCAGGATGTGCTTATCCGATAAACCGCGCGCTGCTTTCAGGCTTTTGAGCGCCTGGTATGCATCGGGGCGAAGCCACTTTCGGATGGATTTTAAACGGCTCAGCTCGCTTTGCAGGTGGCTGTCCAAGGTAACCTCAACCTTTTGAAAGCTGCGCGACAGCAGCAGGAGTATGTCCAAGCCGCGCCCGTATTTTGGCACGGGCAGAAGCACGCGCTCCGAACGCTTAAGCGTTTCGCCAAGAGCGTCGGCAAAGGCTTCGCGGCTCCATGCATCGGCGGGATAGCAGCTGTCGATAATGGCGCAGTCAGCCTTGCAGCCGATGACGGGCTGATGCTCATACACATCCGAATAAAAGTTGTAATCGCCGCTGAAGAAGATGCGCTTTTCTTCCCATTTTACTCGAAACCACACCGCGCCCGCACAATGCCCGCTCATGCCGTAATCAACCTTTGCGTTGCCGAGGTGAATGCTGTACGGCTTTTCTGCGATGGAAAGGAGGAGCGCTTTGGGCAGGGTGAAGGGCAGCTGTCTAGCGGTTTCAGCCGTCATTACAAATGTGCCGCCGAAGCCCTGCTCAAGCAGCCACGGCGCCGCGCCGCTGTGATCCTTGTGCGAATGGGTCAGCAGCACATAGCGTGTACGAATTATCTGCTCACGGGTAAGGCGCGGCATTGGGTCCGCGTCTCCCGCCTTCACCCCGCAGTCAATCATTAAATTCCATTCGCTGCCTTCCAGGAGAAAGCAGTTGCGGCCATGCTCTCCGCAGCCGCCTGCTAAGGTTAGAATCATACCTGTGCTCCCTTCTGCTTGTCGGTAAAGCATCTTATCAGCAAAAGCGCCGTAGTGGAGATAAGCACGCAAAGCACTGCCATCGCCATGCCTACCGATACGCTGCCCTGCTCGAATTCGCGCATGATATAGGTTGAAACTACCAGCATATTCGGCGGCGCGATAAGGCTGGCTGTAACCAGCTCGCGGAAGGCGATGATGAAGGTCATCATCCAGCCGCTGAGTATTCCGGGAAAGATGAGCGGCAGCGTAACCCTGCGGAAGGCATAGCGCTCGCTTGCGCCGAACACCCGCGCAGCCTGTGTCAGGCTTCTGCCCAGCTGCGTATAGGAATTGCCGACATATTGAACCGTGTAGGGCAGAAACATTGCCACATATGCAACAACAAGAATTCCCGCCGTGTTGTACAGCGGCAATACCTTATACAGCGCGTTCCAGAACAGCATAATGCCGATGACCAGAACGATTCCCGGCAGCATCTGCGGAAGAAGGGCAATGCCCTCGGCTGTGCGGCGGAGCGCCTTTCCCGCCTTTCGTGAAAACGCAACCACGAGTGTTCCGAGAAGTGCCGCCAGCGTTGCGGAAGCAAGCGCAAGCCAGACGCTGTTTGTCAGCGCGTCAATGCCCTTGGTGTTTTCGGTAAAAAGCTCGATGTAATGGTCAAAGGTGAAGTTGCCTGCGGCAAGCCCATAGCCGCGCAGCTTTATCAGGCTTGTCAGAATGGTTGAAAAGTACGGCACACCTACGGAAACAAGCAGCACAAGCACGATGAACGCCCATGCGCCAACGCGCTTCCAGCCCCGCAAATTCTTAACTCGTACTCTGCTGCCTTTGCCGCCCACCAGGGCGTAGGTTCGGCGGCTTGTTATATAGCTTTGCAGCAGCCACGCGCCCATGCATACCGCAACCAGCACAGCCGAAAGGCTTGCGGCGCGTCCGAAGTCAATGGGGGAGGTTGTTGCGTGGCGGTGAATGCTTGTAGTGAATACTTCAAACCCGATGCGCTTGCCAAGCGTTGCGGGCGTTCCGTATTCCGACAGCGTTTTTACAAAAACCAGCAGCGCGCCGATTGCGTAATTGCCCGAAATCAGCGGAAGGAAGATTTTACGCAGCCGCTGCCCAAAGCCCGCGCCGAATACCGCGCCGCTTTCCTCGAGGGAAGCGGGCACGTTCAGCATTGCGTTCTTGAGCAGCGTTGTCATGAAGGGGAAAACGTGCAGGCTCATAACCAGAACAAGCCCGAAGAAGGAGAAGAAGCCTTGGCTCCATGCGCCCGTCCACGGGAAAAGCTGCTGAAACAGCCCGCGCTTCTGCATGAAAAGAATCCAGCCCATTGATGCGATATAGGGCGGCGTCATGAAGGGAATCATCAGCACTATGTCCAGCCATTTATGCCGCCCGATGCTTGTGCGCGCAAGCAGATATGCCAATGGCATCGCAATTACTGTTGCGCCAAGCACCACGCATACGCCCAGCAGGAGCGAATTGCCTATTGCGGTCAGGTTTTCCTCCTGCATAAGCACAGCAAGGAAGCCGCCGTCAACGGTGGCAGTCCTTGCGAATATCATTGCAAGAGGGCAGAGAATGAGCAGCGCCAGCACCGGCAGAGTAACGAGCAGGCGAAGGTTCTTCTTCATGGCTTACTCCTTAACGGGTTTACGGCAATAAGTAAATACAGAGGAAGGAGACGGCAGAGCTTCCGCCGTCTCCCAAGGAAATGCAGGCGCTTACTTGCAGGCTGCGTTGAGGTTCTGCGCAACCTCGGTGGCAACGCTCATCATCGCAGACCAGTCGGTTACGATTTGAGGAATGTCGGAAAGGTTCGTGCGCCCGTCGCAGGTCACGTCGGAAAGCCCCGGCAGAAGGTATGCGTTTGCTACCAGCTGCTGAGCCTCGTCGCTGAGCAGAAAGTCCATGAACAGCTTGGCATTGTCCATGTTGGGGGCGGTCTTTACAATCATTGCGGGACGGGGATTGACCACGGTGCCGCCTGCGGGATAGTAGATGCTGAGCGGCTCGCCCTTCGCAACCGAGGAGAAACCGTTATAGTCAACTCCGGCAATCAAAATGCCCTTTTCTCCGGTAGTTACGGCTTCAAGCGCCGCCTTGTTCGCGCCGGGAACAGTCAGACCGTTTTTAACCCAACTGTCAAGGATTGCTTGCCCGTCGGAAAGACCCGTCACAAAGCCGGAGAGGAAGTCCTTGCACGCGCCGGACTTTTCGGGGTCGGGGATGCAGATGTCATCCTTGTACGCCTCGCTTCCAAGCTCCGCCCAGTCGGCTGAAAGCTCGGGATAAATGGTAGTGTTGTAGATAACGCCGACAGCGCTTGCGGAATAGCCCCACAGGGTCGCCTCTGCATCGTACCATCCTGCGTTCATGCGCTCGGCGTTCGCGGGAGCGTAGCTCTCAAGCTTGCCGTCGGCTTTCAAAGTAAGGCCGTCCGACCAGCTTGCCAGTATCACAACGTCAACCACGGGGTTCGCTTCCTCGGCTTCCATTCGAGCGAGGATTTCGCCTGTAGTGCCTTGGAACATCTCAACCTCAATGCCGGTCTTCTTGGTGAAGGCAGCGGCAATTTTGTCCGCCAGTCCTGCGGGACTTGGCGCATATACGGTAACCTTGCCCTCGGCGCAGGCGCTCACCGAGGCACAGAGAACCATCAACAGGGCAGCAATTGTTGCAATCAGCTTTTTCATGATACTTTTTCTCCTTCTTCTTCTTTGAAAGTAATTTGTTTTTCCTTTTGTATGCCGATCAGCGTTTCCGTTCCTACGGATAGCTGCTTTCGGGTGATGCAATGCCATGTGCGCATATCGTCAATCAGCGTTATCTCGTAGCCGTCGCCCATGAAGCGGGATTCTGCTACGCGCATCGTATATACGCCAAGGCCCGGCTCGTCCGCTATGCTCATATCCTCCGGACGCACCATTGTATGCGAATCAAGCCAGTTCGACTTGCCGACGAAATGCGCTACAAAGGGCGTTGACGGATGCGCGTAGACCTCCTCCGGCGATGCGTATTGCAGCAGCTTGCCGCCGTGCAGCACAGCAATTCGGTCTGAAAGGCTCATGGCTTCCGTTTGGTCATGCGTTACGAAGATGCTGGTGACATCCAGCCTGCGTGTCAGCTCGCGCAGCTCGCCCCGCATTTCCTCCCGAAGCAGCGCGTCAAGTGCGGACAGCGGCTCATCAAACAGGATGCATTTAGGGCGCACAACCATTGCTCGCGCAAAGGCGACGCGCTGCTGCTGCCCGCCGGACAGCTGATGCGGATACCGCGCGGCGAAGTCCTGCAGCTGCACTGCCGCAAGCGCGTCTGTGACTCTTTCGGTCAAATGCTCTGTATCCTTGCGGGTGCGCAGCCCGAATGCCACATTCTCAAACACGGTCATGTGCGGCCACAGGGCAAAATCTTGAAATACAAAGCCCAGTCCGCGCTTTTCGGGCGGCAGGTCGATGCCCTTCTCCTTGGAGAATACTACCTCATCACCGAAAAGTATTTCTCCGTTATCCGGCGTTTCCAGACCCGCAATCATCCGCAAAAGCGTGGTTTTGCCGCAGCCCGAGGGTCCCAGAAGCGTGGTAAAGGCGCGGGACGAAAAGACCATGCTGACCGGAGCGATAACTGTTTTATCTCCGAACGCCTTGCTGATTCCCCGCAGCTCAATCTGCATACTCGTCACCTCGATTCGCTTAAGGATGGTAACATCAAAACATCAAATTTTTGTGCTTATTTATGTAAAATCTTCGTAAAGCCGCGCAAAAGCCTTCCGGCGGCGCAATTTGCTGCAATAAAAAAAGCAGGTCCGTACGACCTGCTATCAATATAATGTATTTTGCGCCGATGAAGAGCGGCTGCTTTGATAGGCTGATATTGTGAACCATCCGCCGCTGCTTGATAAGAAAAAATCGTGGTTTGCCTCATAAAGCTCTGCACATCAGCGCAACGTTCTCAACGCCAGCGCACCAGCAGAACATATCCACGCCCTGCGTCTTGACAAGGCGGTAGCCGCCCTCTGAAAGCAGCTTCAAGTCCCTTGCCTGAGTAGCGGGGTCGCAGCTGACATACACAATCTTCTTTGGGCTAGCCTCGATTATCGCCTTTATTGCCGAAGCCTCCGCGCCCTTGCGCGGCGGGTCAAGCAGCACTGTGTCCGGCTTTTCGCCTCTTTGCAGAAGCTCGGGGAATACGGTTTCTGCCGCTCCGCATATAAATTCGGCGTTATCTATTCCGTTCCGCTTTGCGTTTTCCTTTGCGTTTTCCACCGCTTCTTTGACGATTTCAACGCCGATGACCCTTCCTGCGCGCTTTGCGAGCGGCAGCGAGATTGTCCCCGCGCCCGAATACAAATCTACTACAAGCTCATCCTTCTGCGGGTCGCAGAAATTTACCGCCGTTTCGTATAGAATTTCCGTCTGCTCGGGATGCACCTGAAAGAATGCCTGCGGCGAAATATCGTAGCTGAAGCCGCACAGTACATCGGTGAGCGTTTTTTTGCCGAAAAGGTGAACGCTTTTCCTTCCGAAGATGGCGTTCGTTCTCTCGGTATTTATGTTTATATAAAGGCTTACGAGGCTTTCACAGCACGCTTTTGCCTTTTCCCACAGCTTTTCGACATTGGGAAGCGTTTCTCCGTTAATGACGATGACCGCCATCACCTCGCCGCCGCGCGTCTGCCTGAGAACAAGATGGCGCACAAGCCCCGTGTTGGTTTCTTCGTTATAAGGTGTTGCGCCGCTTTGCGTTAGCGCCGAAAGCAGAGCTTCCTGCGCTTTAAGCAGCTCTTTTCTTTCCAGCAGGCAGCTTGCCGAGGTTATCAGTCTGTGCGAGCGCTGAGCGTAAAAGCCCGCCTTGAACTCGCCGCTTTCGTCCTGCATAACGGGAAGCGAAGCCTTGTTGCGATAATGACAGGGCTCCTTTGCGCCTATGACGGGCGGAACCGCCGCGTCCGCAAAGCCTCCGATTCGCCTTAGCGCCGCCTCAATCTTTTCCCGCTTGCACTCAAGCGAAAGCGCGTAATCCATGTGCAGATGCGCGCAGCCGCCGCAGCGCGGAAAGGAGGGGCAGGGGGGAGCGACCCTGTGCGGGTTCTCCGTTTCCGTTTCCTCAAGCCTTCCGTAGGCGTAGGTTTTCTGCACCTTTACTATTCGCGCGAGAATTTTTTCATTGGGAAGCGCAAGCGGAACAAATACCGCCATTCCGTCCGCGTGGCATACGCCCTCGCCGTCGTTTCCGAGCCGCTCTACGTCAAGATGAACGATTTCGTTCTTTTTCAGCATTTGCTCAAGCCCTCGTCTTCCTTAGCGCCGGTCATAAGGTTGAAGCATTGAACGGCAGCGCCGGACGCGCCCTTGCCCAGATTGTCAAAACGCGAAACGAGCAGCATATTATCCCCGTTTGCGAATACAAAAATCTGCATTTCGTTCGTTCCGTTGAGCGCCTGCGGGTCAAGCCTTCCGCTGTCGGGTATCTCGCCAAAAGGCATAACGCTTATAAAGCGGCTTCCCTCGTAATGCTTCCTGTAAATTTCATGCACCTGCTCGGCGCTTCTTCCGCCGAGCTGCTTTGCGCTTATCGGCAGGGAAACCAGCATTCCCTCATAATAATCGCCGAGAATTGGGTCAAAAATCGGCGGATTTGCAAGCCCCGTAACGTATGCCATTTCGGGAAGGTGCTTGTGGCTGAGGTTCAGCCCGTATATGCGCGTTCCCGAGTAAGCCTTATACCTTTCGGGATTCTCATATTCCTCAATCATCTTTTTGCCGCCGCCCGAGTAGCCCGTTATGCTGTGCGCCGCAAGCCTTTCGCCCTTATCGAGCGCGCCGGAGGCTGTAAGCGGATACACAAGCGAAATAAAGCCGCTTGCGTGGCAGCCGGGAACAGCTACTCTTTTGCTTCCTATTATATTAGCGCGGCGGCTTTCGGAAAGCTCCGGAAAACCGTAGTCAAAATCGGGGCTTGTTCTGTGCGCGGTTGACGCGTCAATTACCCGCGTCCTGTCGTTCTTAATCATCGAAACTGCTTCCCTTGCCGCGTCGTCGGGCAGGCAGAGGAAAACAACGTCCGCAGAGTTCAGCATTTCGCTTCTTGCCTCCGCGTCCTTGCGCTTTTCCTCGGGTATTCTCAAGATTTCTATATCTTTTCTGCCGCTGAGTCTTTCAAATATCTTCAGTCCGGTTGTACCCGCCTGACCGTCCACATACACTTTTACCATCCTGCCGCCTCCGCAATCTCTGTCTGCGCTGCATTGTTGTCCGTTACCCTTGCATTTTGATATAAACGCGTGTGTTTGTCAAGGCGAACGATAAGCTCTGCAATAAGAACACGCTTTCGTTTATATATATGCATAGGTTTCGTGTATCAAAACGTGCGCGTTTGGTTTGCAGTTTTTGCGGCAAAAATCCGACCGAATTCGACGTTCGTGAAGGCTAAGCTTAATTTTAGTTAAGTAAATCCTGAAAACTTAATGTATGGTAAGACATTGACGCATATGACTTTTCTGGTTCGTTTTTATCCATTTGATTTGTGCATTCGTCAAAATGTACTGTTGACAATCGGCGTCTTTAGGTATATTTTATAGTTATGAATAAAGTAACGTATAAGTTAAGTAAACCAATACGAACTTTGTTCCTGAACGGCAAAAACCGCAAAAATGGCAAGGAACAGACGGTGAAAAGCAATATTTGAGCTGTACCCCCTATACTCACCATGTATAATGGGTTCATATCAAAAGCATCATTGCAAAGCGCGCCGTGTTTTCGGAGTATCAGACGCTCTGCTGTGATTCACCGGTAAATTTCCGCGGCGCGTTTGCCGGAATTTTGTCGGTGACGTAAGATCGAATAGGGCGAGCGCCCATTCGGGGGAGGAATGACCGCTTACATGAAGAGGAAGTGGCTGCGAACTCTGCTCATTTTCCTTGGCGTAGTGCTATTATTCGCCTTGTGGATACTTCTGTCCGGCGGGACGGAGAATTACAGCAAAAAATACGAGGGCGTTGACCTTGCTGCGGATGTTTCCGGTATCGGCAGGAGCGACACCTATACTCACTATCTTGAAAAATACGCTTCATCAGAGAAGCCGACCGAGGGCGCGGAAATTGACGTCCTTGGCGTTTCGCCGTCTTCCGGAATAGAGGTGCGCACCCTTGAGGACGGAACGCAGGGCGTATACACCGATGTAAAATCGGTTGCCGAGTGGAAGGTCGCGCTTCCCTCCGCGGGTCTTTACAATATTGAAATAAGCTATCTCACCGTTGAATCTCGCGGAGTTGACGTAGAGCGCTCCCTGATGATTAACGGCGCCGTTCCTTTTTCCGGAGCGGACACGCTGGTGTTCACCCGCCTTTGGACCGACGGCGGCGAGGTTAAAAAGGATAATCAGGGAAACGACGTCCGCCCGACGCAGGTAGAGCGCTTTGAGAAGCAGAAGGCTTACTGC
>CAZUTB010000012.1:0-13042 GCA_964622905.1 uncultured Oscillospiraceae bacterium
GGACTGAGGATGCTGTTCGTCAAGAGCTGGATAAGGAATTGAACTGGCTGACCTTTCGCGGGCAAGAAGCTGTGATGGATAAGCTTCGGCAGCCTGTGCGTCATTTATCCAAGCGCCGCGTCGCGTTTGCCCTTGTGCTTTCGCTGGTGCTGCTTTGCGCAACAGCCGTTGCGCTTGTGATGCGATTCACACCCTCCTTTGACGCAGATAGAAGCGCACGGGATGCTGTCACGGTAAAATATGGTTTGACCGACGATATGCTCGACCTGTTTTACCCTAAAACCGAAAAGACTGATACCGGATGGCGCGTTATACTGACGCCGGCTTCGTTGGATGTTGCGAGAATAGGCGTTTATGATGTCGCGCTTGAAACGGGTCGCGCGGCAGAAGCGACTTGGAGCCATGATGGTGCTGACCTGATGGACGGAAGTCTTGCGGCGGAAGCATGGGGACCTGTTCAACTGGAAAAGGTAATGACAGCGCGAAAAAAGAATAACGAAAGCTGGACGGGAGATTTTTATGAGCATTTCGATGCTTTAACCCTTGAGGAAAAGGCTGCGCTGGATGCTGATTTGTTACTCGGCGACGGGACAGCCTCGGGACTTGTTTACATTGCACCTAAAGAAGGCGATATTGCGCCGGAACAAGCTGAAATGCTTGCCCGTCAAGCCATTCACAATAAATATGGTATTGATGGAGACAGTTTGTCGCGCCAAAGCATTAACTTTTATTACTTCGATGCGGAGTATGCAGAGAGCTGGTTTGAACAGCAAACCCCGCTGCGAGTTTATCGCTTCGATTTTATCTTGAACGGCAGCGAAGGTAGCTTTATTGTGCAGGTTGATTCGCCGAGCGGTGAGGTTCTCCGCTGCGTCAAGCAGGTCAAGCCGGAGGATGATTTCCTGCCTGAGGATGACCTGTCTGCCTATCCCGATGCTGTCCGTGAATGGGTTGAAAATGGCTCGTTTGCCTGCCTGACGGCGGATGAAAAGGCTGATGCTGTGCGCCGCTTTACCATGGCGGATATGCGGGAGCTTCTTCCGGAAGGAGATTTTTTGCCGACATCAAGCGTGCGCGTCACAGAGCTTGAGGCGCTCGGTACTGCAAAGCTGTCGCTTGGTGAGAGTTATCAACTGACTGCTGAGCGTCTTGTGCCCTTCAGCTGTGTTACCTCCCTCCAGCGGGTCGAAGGCGCTGCCGTTTGGCAGTTCACATGGACTTGGAATGAAATGTGGCGCACCAATGATCACCCGAATCTTCCCATGGAGCGGCTTGGAAGTTACAATGTCCGCATTTCAGCGGAAGATGGCAGCGTTATCTCTTGCGCGTGGTCACTGGATGGTGAAACACAAACCGATTTACTTGGCACATCAAAAGCGTGGGGCGCGGCGCTTATCGACAGGCTGTACACGCTGCAAGACTCGTATATAGCTATTTTACAGCCTTATCGCGAGGCAGAGCCAGATGCGGCATGGAACATCGGAGACCTGTCCATGGAGGATGACGCGGCAGCCTGCAAGCTGATGGTTGCAGAGGGCTTCTCTCAGCGAGAAAACTGCTATGTGCTGCCCGAAAGCGGAGACCTTACATATGAGCAAGCCGTGACTCAGGCGCGGCAGGCAATCGCTGAGGTTTACCCTCATCTTAATTTATATACCTTGCCGCTGTTGGATTCCATGACCGATTGCATTATTCGTTATGAAGACGGTCAAGCCCCTGTACGCTGTTGGGTTGTGACCTTTGATGATGGCTGGGATCGCTACACCGTAGAGCTGGATGCGCAAAGCGGAATTACCCGCGGCATATGGCATGACTCCGCTTCCTCCGGCAACGGTTGATAATTTAGCATTAGAGGAACAATGTAGTACGACACGCTGAACCCCTTGTCTGCGGCAGACGCTTCGCCCTTTGTTCCGGCAGCGTCCGTATACATCATTACGCTTAATTCGGTATTGTCTATCGTGAGCGCTTCGGAAAAGCCGCTTGCCGTGACGGGAAACTCCGCCCATTCAAAGCCGTCTCCTGTAACCGCTCTGCCATCCTGAGCGCCAAGCGTAACGGTTTGGGCAGCCTTCGCCCCTGCCGGCAGCAGAGTGAATGCCATTATAAGCGACAGCAGCACCGCAGAAAATCTCTTTTTCATATTGCGTCCTCCTTGAATATTCATCTGCCTCGGCGATTTATCAATCGCCTGCCTCCGCACCCGCAGGATGAGCGGAATTTTTGTCCTTCACCGCCGCAGCAAGGCTTTTCATATTCATTTTGATTGCATATCCATCCTTGATCCCCCTTGCTTTTTCGCCATGGACAATAGGTATCGAAGGGTGTTTATTGTTCTGCGACGGCAAGGCTAGCCTTGCCGCCGCAGAGGCGTTTTTGGCAAAAAAGCGCCCATCGCTGTATTATTGCAGTATAGCGCAGGGCGTGAGCTTGCACACCGTACAAAGGTATTGATTTTTACTTATTTTGTCCAATCGGCAAGCCGCGCTTCTTTAATGGTCTGCATTGCGCCTGCAAGCTGACCGCGGCGGTATATGTTATATTTACTGAATATTCCTGTAATATGCCCCTTGACCGTCCTCTCGGATACGTTCAGGCGCTCCGCTATCTCGGCATTGCTTTTCCCGCTGAGCAAAAGCTCTGAAATCTCTTTTTCCCGTCTTGTCAGCCCGAGGGAGGCGCTTCGCATAATCTCCTCGCGGAAGGGAGCCAGCTTGTCCCAGTAATTCGCGCCGATTTCCCGAATACGCTTAGTTCCGCTTTTGTCTATGCTGTCCGTAATCTCGTATAACAGCTCGCCGAAGGCGGGGGCGAACTCGGCGGCTATGAGCCAAAGACCGTCGGGGGCAAGCGCTTTCACCGCGTCCTTCAGCGAATCCCGAACGCGCTCGGTATCTCCGAGCTGCAAAAAGCAGCCCGCGCGGAAAAAGCTTAAGTAAGCATTCAGTATTACATCGTCCATTCCGTAAACCTTCCGCATTATATCCGATACCAGCAGAGAATGAACGGGATTGCCGCAGTAGCTGAAATACTGAACACTGACGAGAAGCGCGTTGGGAAGCGAACCTGTAAAAATCTTATCCTCCGTCAGCTCCCAGCCCCAAGGCGCGGAAACAGCGCCGAAATCGCCGGTTTTTATCCACTCCGGCACGGTATGCAGAAAGCCGAGCGATAAATCCTGCATATATCGCTGCAGCTCCGCCTGCTCGCGGCAGGCAGGGCTTGCCGCTTCCGCGCTCTCTGCCACGGATTGTATATATCCTACATAGCAGCGCCAAAGCGCGGTGTCCTTTTTATGCTTTGCAATGCCGCTCAGCAGCTCGGCAGCGCATAGCGCGACCATTCCTTGATTGTTCTTCTCGGCTGTGTTAAAGGCTGCCTTGGCAAGAGGAAGCGCCGCGTCAATATCGCCGCGATAATAGGCAAGCTGAGCGCGGTAGCAAATATCCGTGCCCTCGCCGCCGCCCGTCAGCGCGTGGAATAAAGGAACCAGCTCGGCAAGCAGCTCCGCGTTTCGGTCTGCCTGCGACGGCTTTACGTTGCAAATGGCGAACACATTGTAATAATCCGCAAAAAGCTGGCTGCCGCGCGGGAAAAGGCGCGAGGGTCCTTTGAGCAGCGAAAGCGCCTCGCGGTAAACGCCGCAAAGCGCGCTCAAATCCCGCTCGCACACAAAGCAGGACGCCATAACAAGCTCACCGCGCAGCCTGCCGCTTATCCCGCCGCGCGCGTTTTCGGCACGCGCAATTTCCGCGCGAGCCTGTTCCATATGCGCGCTGTAGCCGCGCATATCCTTTTTCAGCGCGCAGCGGCACGCGCCGCGCAGACATTCAAGTATATCAGCCTCGCTCACACCAAGCCCTCCGCAGCGTGAAACGCCTTATTTTGCGTAATATTTCGTGCTTTGCTCCTCCGTAGAATAGCATACTCGCCATTAATCGTCAAATGCCTCGGCGCGCATACAATGCCGTTTGTCTTTTCGCAGAACGCTTAATTGCTTTGACCTGCCCAAGCTGTGCTTTGCTCATCTCCATTCGGCATTCGCCTTATATTGTGATATGCACGACCGCTATCTTTGCGGAGCAATGGCATTCATCCCCGCAGACAGGACACAGATAACCGTTGCGGCTGGCGTCGTAGTAGAAATCCGGAACGATTCCATACTCCGTATAGCTTCCAGCCGTAGCAAGATTTGTGTTGGAGGGCATATAGCCGTCCGGCCGCACCCATATTTCCAGCAGCAAATGCTTCACGCCGATGCCGGACAAAGCCATCAAGCCGTGCAGGAACAGCGCTGAGCCGATTTTCATTCCCTGATAAGCATCCAATACCGCAAATGCCGCTCCGCTCCATATCTCGTCGTTCCCTATATCCCGTCGGATTTCCTCCAGATAATCGGTTCTGTCTCCCGTAAGCACCATACCTTGTTCAAGAAACGCGAATCCTATCAGGAGCTCCCTATCGAAAGCCAGTATTCCCAAAGCTCCATGCCCGAGCCTGTCAAACAAGCCTTTCACATAATCACGGTAGCCCTGCCCGTTGTTCAGCTCTCCGGACGCAATGGCATACACCGCTTCAAAATCGCCCGCGTTTGCCTGCCTGTAAGTTATCTTCACGAATATTACTCCTTTGCAATCAGAGCTTAACGACTGCGATTAGCGCCTTACAGCGGCAATGCTCCCCGCAAACCTTGCATACAGTGCCTTCGGGTCTTGGGATGTCCGCATAAAAGCTTTCCACAATTCCGTATTCCTTCACCGATTCGCTTCCGTAGCGCAGCAAGCCGCGAGAAGGCATATAGCCGTCGGGTCGGCACCAGACCTCGCACAGCAGATAGTCAACGCCCGCGCTCTTTATTTCTGAAAATAATTTGGTTTGCAGCTCGCGCGCGACGCCGTATCCCTGCATAGCCGGATCGACAGTGATAAAGCCCGTTGTCCATATGACTCCGCTTTTGATATCGTGATTAATTTCATCGAAATAGTCCCGACGTTCTCCGGTGAGATGCATACCCGAGCGGGCGTTTACTAAGCCGACAAGCTTCTTTTGAGAAAACGCGAGAACCTCGATGCTTTCGCTGCCAAGCGTATCATGCATATGCCGCATATACTCTTTGTACGCGCCTGATGTATCTATGTAATTGGCGCAAAGGCGCATTACATCCTCAAAGTCTGCTTTGGCCGCAAGCCTGTATTCTATTTGGGGAAACAGATGCAGCACGGCAATCCGCGCACCGCAACGGCAGGGCGTTCCGCAGATTTGGCAAACGTGCGAGCCAAGCGACGGAATGTTGTAGAAATCCGGAACAACGCCGTAATCGGTATAAGAGGGCGCAAGCATCAGGCTTCCGCGGCTCGGCTCCGTCCCGTCCGGATGCGCCCAAATCTCAAGCAGAAGGTGCCTGCCGCCGCGCTTTCTTATTTCCGAAAACGAGCGCTTTTGCAGCTCCGTTCCGATGTGCAGCTTTCGGTAGGCTTTATCTACGGCAACCACGCTGCCGCTCCAGATTTCCTCTTTTCCGATATCCGAGCGAATATCGGAAAAGAAATCCTCCCTGTCGCCTGTAAGCTCCATTCCCTTCACGCAAATAGCAACGCCGATAATCATATCGTCATCAAGAGCAACGACTCCAAGCGCGCTTTCATCAAGCTGCTCAAGCAAAGCGGCGATATATGCGTGATATTCGTCCTCACTGTTTATGCAGCTGTCTGTGATGCGCAGAATACTTGTGTAATCCTCTTTATTCGCCAAGCGATATGCAGGTTTCATCTGTATCCCCCCCTTACCGTGCATTATACTGCTTTTATCGGTATTGCGCCAGCGCCTGCCTGCACAGCCTTTTCACGGCGGCTGGGCATACGGTCTTCTGCCGTTTACAACTCGTTTACATCGCGTCCCTTTCGGTATTCTGCCTCGGGTGGTATACTGCTTGGAGAGGTGAAGCCCATGAACGAACGCATACTTATCGTTGAGGATGATCCGTCAATTTCAAAGCTGCTCAGCACCAACCTTGCTGTTGCGGCTATAAAACCGAGAGCGCTTCGGATGGCAGGCAGGCGCTTGAAATAATCGCCGCGCGCGCCTTCGACCTTGCCCTTATGGATATTATGCTGCCCGAATTGGACGGCTTTGAGCTGCTGCCGTATATGCAGGAAAAGGGAATTCCCGTAATCTATATATCCGCCAAGGCGGACGTGCAGAGCCGCGTTCAGGGACTTCGTCTGGGCGCGGAGGACTATCTTGTGAAGCCCTTTGACATTCTGGAGCTGCTTGTACGCATGGAGAAGGTGCTTGCGCGAAGGCAGCCCGCGCCGGAGAGCATTGCCTTTGCGGATGTTACGCTTCATACCGAAAGCCACACGGTTTCGCAAAACGGGCAGTCCATTGCGCTTAAACCTATGGAATATGAGTTGCTGCGCACGTTTATGAAGCACCCCGGCATGGTGCTGACCCGCGAAGACCTGCTGCGTCAGGTGTGGGGTGATGAATTCATTGGCGAAACGCGCACCGTGGATGTGCATGTTGCCGCCCTTCGCCGAAAACTGAATTGGAACGAGCGCATCTCAACAGTCTACAAGCTGGGTTATCGGTTGGAGGTGGGAGCATGAGGTTATGGCTCAAGCAAACGCTGCTTGCGCTGACCATCATATTAGTGACGGTCAGCGCCTGCTTGTATTTCTTTACCGCCGTTCAGACAAAGCGGCTGCTGGATCAAGCGGAGGACAGCGGCTTTCGCAGTCTGGATGCCTTCTGTGAGCACCTGTCCACACTGAATACCACCGACAGCATGTCCTACAATGCGGACGAAACAACGCGCACGGCGCTAATCCAGTACAGCTTTTCCACCTATGCCCATCTGCTGCAAAGCGCGTCCTCCGCTTATTCGCTGGCGGGATCATCGGGGTATCTCTACAACATCACGCAATCCGACCCGCTTTCGCTCCTGCCCATGACAGAAAACGATCTTCAAGGCAGACGAACGTTGCGTATGGGCGACACGCCTTTCCTTGTGCAGGGCGTTAACCTTGAGGTGCTGAACACGCCCGTGACCGTCTATCTGACGCAGGATTTGTCTGCCACCTATGGGCAAATCACCCAGCTAACGCAAGCCGCGCAGTTGGCTTTGTTCATCTGTCTGATACTGTGCAGCACACTCTTACCGATTCTCTTCCGAAACAGCCTGCGTCCGCTGCGGAAGCTGACGAATGTGACGCACAAAATTGCAAACGGTGAATATGCCTTGCGCGCAGACATTGCTTCCACCGATGAAGTCGGCGAGCTATCCGCATCCTTCGACCGCATGGCGGACACCGTGGAACAGAAGATTCAGTCCTTGGAGGACACAGCTAAGCGGCTGGAGCTGCTCTTGGGCGCGCTGACCCACGAAATGAAAACGCCCATGACAGCCATCATCGGCTATTCGCAAAGTTTGCTGACCATGCCCTTGACGGAAGAAAGCAAGATGGACGCTGCCAATGAAATTTACGAAGCCGCCCGCCGCACTGAGCGCCTCTCGCAGAAAATGATGCAGCTGATTGCCATGACCGAGTATCCTGCGCTCAGCAAACGTTCCTGCGAAACAGCCATCTTTTTTGATGCGGTGAAACAGGCGGTGCAATCAACCCTTGAAAGTAAGAGCCTCACGCTGAAAAGCATCATCGAATCGGCTACAATCTACGGTGATACTGATCTGCTGTTCACGCTCCTGACCAACCTAATTGACAATGCCGCCAAGGCCAGCCAGCCGGGAAGCACAATTACGCTGACCGCACGCCCCATGTCCAACGCAGTGCGCCTAAGCGTTTCAGACGAAGGCAGCGGCATTCCCGCAGACAAAATCGCCTTGGTGACCGAGCCATTTTACCGCGTGGACAAGGCGCGCAGCCGCAAGCTTGGCGGCGCAGGGCTGGGGCTTTCCATATGCCAGATGATTGCAGAGGCGCACGGGAGCAAGCTGCATATTGAAAGCTTGGTGGGCGTGGGAACGACGATCTCCGTTGATCTACCCAATGTGAGGGGGGAATAAGGCATGAAAAAAGGAATCGCGCTGGCAATGATCCTTGTTGCCCTCATGGCAGTCTCTCTTTTTGGGCTGACGCTCATGACACAACGCATTGAAACAGACCGTATGGACAAAGCGGTGTATGTGACCGCCACCCCCACGCCTGAAGACGATGACGAGTATTTTCCCACGCTGTAACGTTTACAAGTCGATTACAACTTGCTAACAACTTGATGCGGACTTTTCTTTGCATGTGTAGTATGCTGACGGCATGGAGGTGGAGAACATGAACAAAAAATGGTTGGCTTTCCTTTTGTCTGTCAGCTTAGTTTGCTTGTCAACAGCAGCTTCCGCCGAACTCATTGCCGTGCAGGTCTCCGCGCCGGAAAGCTTTCAGGCGCAGTATGACTCTAACACGAAGAAATCCACGGTCATTGTGGACGCGCAGGTGTTCGTGCCGGAGGTAGAGGCCATCCCGCTGTTTGCTGTGAGCGCCCGGGATTTTACGACGGAGGAGGCGTGGACGTTAGCCAAGACCGTAAGTCCCGAATCGTGCTGGCAGCGAGAAGCCGAAGAAGAAGGCGTGGATGATAACGAGCTTGTCCGAAGCAACTGGATCGATAACGCCGGTTACTCGGATAAAATCAATCTTTATTCCAGCGTGCTGCCCAAGGATGATGAACATGCAACGGGGTATGTTTATCTGTACAACAGCTATTATAAAACGGTATTTGGCTATCAATGCGATGAACGAAAAATCGTCTATAACGGTTCGGATGGATACAATTCTCCTTACTTTAATTATAACAGCAGCTCCATAGAACATGATTCCGCGTGGAAGGACATATCCGGCCAGTCCACCACCATGGCAGAGGCGGAAGCCATCGCCACGGAAGCCGCACACCGCATCGATCCTGCCTGTGAACTTCGCTTCGCCGGGGCAGTAAAGGGTGAGATTTGCTATCATAAGGAGAGTACAAGCGAGTATCGAAATGCTGTGTACCCGACCCCTGCGTATCTTCTATGCTTTACGCGCAATGTTTCTGACGTGCCTGTCACGTTCATCAACGGCAGTCTTCGCTCCGAGTGGTTGAACGATATGCCCATGGCTGCTGCACCGGGGTATGAATCCCTGATCTTCATCCTTCACAACGGACAGGTCAAATACGCCAAATGGGACGCACCCTTCACCTTTGATGAAAAACTGACGGACAGCGCGTCCCTCATGCCCTTTGCGCAGATCATGGACATCTTCGGCACGATTGCGCCGCTCTCCATCCAGAGCATGGAAAACGAAAGCAGCGTAATGGGCGGCACGGGCAACAGGCTTGAAATTACCGAGATCCGGCTGGGCTACATGCCTGTGCTGAAAAAGGACGACCCCAACCAATGGGTGCTGCGCCCGGTGTGGGACTTCATCGGAACGCGCTCCTTTGCCCGGGAGCATTACGATTGGCTATGCCAGAGCTACCTCACCATTGACGCCGTCGACGGCACGGTGATCGACCGCAGCTACGGATACTAACGGAGGATGAACATGAAACGAATCATTTTGATAATGCTGGCCTTGTGCCTGATGCTGACTGTCCTGCCCGCCTGTGCCGATACCGTGGCAGAGCAGGTGTCCGCCCCCGCCACCGTGCAGGATGCCTGTGCCTCCAACACGGGCAAGACCACCATCACCATCGACGCGCGGGTCACGGTTCCTGATGTGGAGAACATGTACCTCATTCCCGTTACCGCAATAGCCTTTGACGACGCGCTTGTGCCTGTGCTCGCGGAGCTTACATGGAAGGGGCTTGGTAAAAAGGAGGTAAAGATAGAGGAAGGCGACACAACCTGCAGCGTTGAAGGGCGCAGGGTGAAGGGATATTGGAGGCACAGCGCTACCATCACCCGTTATGTCACCAAGAATGATGACACCCATGTACAATGCGGCAGCTGTTACAGCCGCATATCCGACATGGACGGCGTGTATGATTGCAGCCTGTCATCGAACATTCAGTTCGACACTCGGTATCGCATGAAGCAGACCATAAATTATGACGACCCATATATGGTTGAAGAGGTGACGGGCGAGGGTATCGAGGGGCATCCCCTGACCTGCGCGCAGGCGATAGAAATCTGCGAAACCTTTATAAAGGGACTCACGGACGAGCCGTTTGAACTTTTCGCTGTTGGGAAAGCGCCCGGGACGATTCACGACGATGAGCGCATCTTAGCCGGCACGCACAAGACGGGAACGGGCTATTCCTATTCGCTTGCCTATACCCGCATGGTGGAGGGCGCTCCGCTTCTGACCTGTATGTGGGCGCTTATGAATACCAGCTCGTGGCGGGATGACCTGTATACGCTGCCAATAGGGTACGAGCAGATTTTGATGGCTGTCAACCTTGAAGGACAGGTGACCTATTTTTCATGGAGGCATCCCTACGCCATCAGCGATGTGCGTGAGAGTCAAGCCCTGCTGCCGTTTGAACAAATTTTCGCAATCGCGCGGCAGGTGATGCCGCTCAAGTATCAATACAGGGAGAAGGACGGCGGCGAGGTTTCCATGCACGTTGACCGAATTTCGCTGGGCTATATGGCGCTGCTTCAACGGGACAAGCTGTCCTTTGCCTTAACGCCTGTGTGGAATTTTTACGGAGCGCTCGAAAACGCGCCCTTTGAAGACGGCTGGCAGCCTCTTTTGACCATAAATGCCGTTGACGGCACGGTTGTAGATTTGGAATACGGGTATTAAGGAGCTTATATGAAGTGCATACTTTCTGATTTTCGCCGCGCGCTCGCGGGGCGCTGGTTTCTCATAGCCGTTTTTGCCTCAATTCTGGCGCTGTGGGCTTCCGTTGGCTCGCAATCGTGGTATTTTTCCGATATGCTGCAAAGCGCCGCGGATGACGGATGGGCGGACCTCGGCTGCTTTCTGCAAAGCGCGCTGACGGGACAGCTGGGCTTGCTGCTCCTGCCCGCACTGTCTGCGCTGCCCTTTGCTTCGGAGGCGCTGCATGAGCTGCGTTCCGGCGTGTTCCGTCCTGCCATTTTCCGCACGGGCAAGGCGGACTATATTGCGGGGCAGACCCTGGGCTGCATGGTGAGCGGAATGCTTGTGCAGCTTTTCGCCTTTGCGGGCTTGACGCTGTTTATTGGCGCGGCTTCCGTTATAATCGGCGGCGGCTTGCTTCCCGCTTCCGCGCTTGCCGATTGCCTGCCGCTGCTACTTGGGCGTATACTCTGCGGCGGCGGCTGGGCGCTCATAGGCTGCATTCTGGCGCTTATTACGGAAACCTCAAGCGCGGCAATGCTCGCCCCGCTTTGCCTTTGCTACGCAATTACAATGATAAGCACGCGGTTTTTTCCGGATGCGGCGCTGCTGAGCCCCCTCAGTTGGCAGTCCGCGCCGCCTTCCGTCCTTGCGCTCGCCGTCATAGCGCTGCTGCTTGCCGCCTGCGCTGCCCTCAATCGGGAGGTGAAAAGGTATGTTTAGAAACGCGCTCACCTGCGCGGGCTGGAACCTATATTCTCTTCGGAAGAACCCGCGCTTTTATATGAGCCTTATTATGGGCTTCCTCATCAGCTGGCTGCTGACGGATAAAACCATGTCAATTTCCCGCATCTATCTCACTAATGTGCAGCTCTTTGAGCCGTTTGTTTGGTGCTATGCGGACGCGGACAGCATTCTCTATGCCTCCTTGGTGATGATGTTCCTCTTTTCCGCATTTCCGCGAATGGACACGCCCGCCTCGTATCTCATCTTCCGCGCCCATCGGAGCGCGTGGGTTCTTGGGCAAATCATAACCACCTTTGTGCTTACCATAGGGTACAGCCTGCTCATTCTGCTCTCCTCAATGGCGATGTGCATCGGCTGCAACGTATTTATTGAAAACGCTTGGAGCGAAACGGCTACAATGCTATCCTTCTCTCCCGCCTCCTTTGAGGTGGCGCTTACGGTTATGCGCAAAACTGTCAAGCTTACAACGCCCTACGGCTGTACGGTGCAGATTTTCCTGCTGCTGAATCAATACATCCTGTTCCTTTCCATGCTCCAGCTGACCTTCACAATACTCAAAAGCCGCAGGGCGGGCGTTTGCGCGGCTATGCTTGTCAGCTTTATCGGCTTTGTCTTGACGCCCTCGCGGTTTATGACGTGGCTCAATCTGCCGACGGAACTGCAATATTATGCAAACCTGCTTTCGGCTTGGCTCTCACCCTTACAGCACGCAACCTACACAATGCACAATTTCGGTTATGACCTGCTGCCGAAGCTGTGGATGTCTTATGCCGTTTTCGGCGGGCTTACGGCGCTGCTCATAGCGGTGTCGGCGCTCCGAATAAAGTGCTTTGCATTTAACTTTACGGGAGGATATTCGGATGAACAGTAATGAAATGGCAATCTGCGTCAGCGGCGTTTCAAAAGCCTTCGGGCATGAGGAAGTGCTGCACGAGGTATCCATGCGTATAAAATGCGGTGAGATATGCGGAATAATCGGCAGAAACGGCTCGGGCAAAACGGTGCTGATGAAATGCATCTGCGGCTTCCTTCGCCCTTCGTCGGGAAGCATTTCTGTTTTCGGGCGGCAGATTGGCAAGGACGCGGACTTTGCTCCCGATACGGGAATGCTCATAGAAACGCCCGGGTTTCTTCCTCACGAAACGGGCTTGCACAATCTGCTCTGGCTCAACCGCCTCGCTAAAAAGCCCGTAAGCAGGGCGGAGGTCTGCGCGCTTATCTCGGAGGTCGGGCTTGACCCCTCGCTCAAAAAGGGCGTTGGGCAGTATTCGCTCGGTATGCGTCAGCGGCTCGGGCTTGCTCAGGCGCTGCTCGGGAATCCAAGGCTGCTTATTCTTGATGAGCCTATGAACGGGCTTGATAAAACCGGCGCTTTGGATATGCGCAGGCTGCTCCTCCGCCTTAAATCCGAGGGCAAAACCATACTGCTTGCGAGCCATTTTGCGCAGGATATTGACGAGCTGTGCGATTCCGTGAGCGAAATGGATCAGGGAAGGCTGACTGCGCAGGCTTGCGATTAAGGCTTCGCTTTA
>CAZUTB010000013.1:0-11573 GCA_964622905.1 uncultured Oscillospiraceae bacterium
CCTCCTCGCGCTCGCGGGTGTATATTCCATGCTCTGTTATGATAAGCCGCGAGGACGGATAGCGGGTTTTAGCAAGGCTTCCGATGATTCCCGCGTAGCCGGTGGCAACGCAGTGGTATATATCCGCCTGCGGCGGGTCGCACTTGAGCGAGAGGAAAAGCGTAAGGTAAATAGAGCGCATAGTCCAGAGGAAGTCCGTGAACGGCACCTTGGCGTATTTATCCTTATAGAAGGCAACGATAACGTCAAGGAACTCGGGGCTCATCAGAAGCGCGTCAACGGAGGTGCGGTTGGTCGTGAATATGCTGAAAATTCCGTCCCAGTCAACGTTTTCACCGCTCACAAGGCTTTTTAGCGCATCGCGCTGGCGGCCGTCAAGCTTGACCCGCTGCTTCTTATCCTTATTGCCCTTGCCAACCCAGTCGTAATCCGTAAGGTATACCTCGGTTACGGAGGTCAGGTTCGCGGGAAGGGTGTAGCGGAACTTGCCGCGGTTCTCGCGGCTTGCGACTATCGCGATAAGCGAAAACTCAACGTCGGAGAAGGTGTTTATAAGGCTGTGAATCCAGCTCGAAACGCCGCCTATCTCGTAAGGATAGCAGCCCTCGGCTATAAAGCAGACCTTCATATTGACCCCTCCCTTCGTAAAACTTGGTTTAGTTGAATTTAAGCTCGTTTTTCGGCTTTGTCTGAATCGTTACCTCCGAGCCTTTTGCCTTTATGAGATACGAGCTGTCCGTAAGCTGCTCATACTCGCCGCCCGAAATATCCGTAATCTCATCGGTGAAGAGCCTTACCACAAAGTAGCCGCTCTCCGCGCTGCTTACGAGCTTCAGCTTCCCATCGCCGATAAGGTAGGAATAATCAAGCTGCAAAAACGCTCGCGCCCTGTCCTCCAGCTCGAAAACAGTAACATAGTCAAGCGCCGACAGGTCGTTGAAGTAGGTTGTTCCGGACGACCAGGTTATGCTCTGCGTGTTCCACGCGTCCTCCTCTGTTTTGGGGTACAGCGTGCCGTTGAAGCTGACATACTGGCTGGCAAGCCCAAGGGCGGTTGAGAGCGAGAGCATATTAATATCGTCCTGCGCCTCGTACCTCAGCCCGTTCGAGAACAGCCTTACCGAAAGCACGTCATCATCTATATACGAAACCGTTCTGCTTTTTGCCTCGCTTGTGAACACGCATTTGACCTTTGAGAGTATTCCGCTTGTTTTCTTTATGTACGGAAGCAGCTCCGACGGCGAAAAACCTCCCGAATACACGGTTGTGAAGGCGTACTCGGGCAGATACTTTGCGAAAAACTCCTCGTTGCGCATTATGACCCTTTCGGCGCTCTCATTGGAGCGCTGCGCGAGCGAGAGGCTTATGGTTCCAAGGCGCTTCATTATCTCCTTGGCAAAGTAATCCGTGAGCATTTCGGACTGCGATTCATCGGAGAGCGAGGAATAGTCCACCTGCGCGGCAATGAACAGATTCGTGTTCTGCCCGTAGCCGTAAAGCGCCTGAATGATTCCGGGCCACATTATGTTAAGGCTCAGGGTGTCGGGCTTATGCCCGTAAATGGAGGCAATTTCCTCTGCGTTCTCCATGGAAAGCCACGGATAGCTCAGAAGCGTGATTGTTTTAGCGTTGATTATAGGGTAAACCGCAACGGATGAGGCGCGGGTCAGCAGCGCGCTTATCGTTCCCATCAGCGCGTCGCCCATAAAGAGCGGGCTGCCGATAACGAAAACCTGCGAATTGCCGGTAACGGTGCGCCAGAGGAGCGGCGGAAGCCTGTCGGCGGTAAGCCCCAGAGCAACATAATCGTTTATCTCGGCGGCGGCGTAGACCTCGTAGCCTGCCCTCAGAGTATAATAGGGTATTTCCTCGGGCATATCATCCTCTTTGCCGAAATAGTCATCCTTGGTATAAATTCTCTCCTTGGAAAGATAGAAGTCGGCAAAAATATGGATTCCGTCAATTGGGTAGCTCTCGCTTACCGCGCTTTCTATACCGAGAATGTCCATCAGCTCCGCGTCCGCGGAGAGCGCCGAAAACTCGGGGATTCCCGCAAAGAGCATGGTTATTCCGCTTTCGGAATAGGTTTTCAGCGTTTCCGCCGCGCCCTCGAAAACTGCGGGAGAGGCGAAAATAACCGCGCTGTAGCCGTCAAGCTCCTCAACTGCCGGAAGCGCGTCAAACACGCGGTAGCGCGCCTTTGCGTAAACGCACCATTCCTCTGCGCGCTGTAAGCTCTCGTCCTCGGGCGGAGCGACAATGGCTATGCGCCGCGTTTCCGCGGTTGACAGGAGAGTTGAGGCGCTTTCGCCCTCCCTGCTCAGGTCCGTCTGCGCGTCCGCTGAGGGCTTCAGGGAGGAATCAATCGGAATATTCTTGACCTGCGCGCTTCTGTAAAGGTTCTTTACTGCGCTGACGGCGGTATCGGATATTTCAAGCGCCGCGCCGCTTATAGAGCTTCCGAGGCTGCCGATGCTCTCTGCGTTTTCGCGCAGGTTCTCAACATCTCCCGCAAGCAGGATTCCCGAGAACGCGCCGAACGCCATAAACAGAACGAAAACCGTAAGGAAAAGTATCGCTATCGTAGTGAGAAGGCGGTTATTGAGCATTCCCGTCACCTCCGCTCTCAAGCACGCGGATAAGGTCGAGCATTTCCTTGTCGATATTGATATTGGACGCCTTTATAGCGTCGAGCGCGCGGAAAAGCTCGGGGCGGTTCTGCGTTTTGTAATACATATGAATAGCGCATTTTGCGGTATTAAGCTCATCGGGGCGGCATTCCTTTGCGCGCTTTATCCACTGCTCAGCCGCGGTGTAATCGTTAATCTCAAGCAGCAGGTCGGTTATCCACAGGTAATGCTCGGAGGTCATATACCACATATTGTGCGTATACAGGTTTTCGGCTACGCTTTCCTCAACATATATGTAGGAGCGCTGCTCAATATCGCCCATAACGTGAATAACAAGCACATCATGGATATATTTGAGCGTATTGAGGTTCAGGGCAACGTCGTAGGGCGTCTGCTTTAGGCGGAAGAGCATTCCCTGCGATTCGGAGCGGAATTCGGAAAGGAAGTCCGTTATCGCGGAGGCGGCGTAATGCGAGGTTTCCGCGTCCGCGCTCTCAACGGCGAGCGAAACGCTGCTTGTGGTAAACAGCGCATTGTTTTTGAGCAGGTCGAGCAGAAGGCGGCGCAGCGAGGTGTTATCCTCCAGCACCAGCGCGTCCCTTACAGGCACATAGTTCATTTCGGTGTCCCTGTCCGGCGGGAGCAGC
Source organism: uncultured Oscillospiraceae bacterium (assembly GCA_964622905.1). Classification (GTDB taxonomy): domain Bacteria; phylum Bacillota; class Clostridia; order Christensenellales; family Aristaeellaceae; genus STF2-37. The sequence continues at coordinate 3,278 of CAZUTB010000013.1, forward strand.
AGGTTCTCCCTCTCCTTGCTGAAGCTGAGGTTGCTCGCGTCAAGCAGCTTTGAATGGAACACCCTGCGCATAAGGAAGGCGAAAAGGCACACGGTTGGCGCTACAACGGGACAGAAGAAAAAGAACAGCCCGTATGTAAAGCGAGTAGCGTTAAGTCCGGACGGGCTGATTATGGCGGTGAAAAGCACAATAAGGGAAGCAATCAGGTTCACCGCAAGAATGATAATCACAATAAGCGTGCTGTTTGCCATTGCTCCCCCTTTCCGCCGCTGACGCGGCGCGCGTTACTTGACAACCTGGAAGTTAATCCCCACCGCAGCAAGGCGGCCCTGAACGACATTCGATTCCTCAAGCGTCGTGTTGGTCAGAAGCACATAGTATTTTCCGTCAACCTCGCCGACATAATCGGTGAACCTGAACATTCCCTTAAGGCGCTCCGAGCATTCAGCCGCGGTGCTTCCCGGGAACTCAAGCCGTATAAGGCAGTATTCGGAAAGCCTTCTCTCCATTGCGTCCTTGTAAATATCGCAGAGGCTTCTGAACGCGTCCTCGCTGAGGATGGAGGTTCCGTCAATATATCTTCTGCTCGCAACCGCGTCAAGGTAGGTTACGGAGCGCATGACCGCGTTACCGATAAGCCGGCAGACAACGGTAAGAAGGTTTATGTTGTACTGCGTCATGTGGTCAAGCTTTACATCCCAGAGCATTACAATGAAGGTTACGTTGTTGTCCGCGTCCGTCAGCGTTCCGATAAGGTGAGGAAGGGACGGGTCAAGGCGGCGGTTGACATAAATTTTCTTCTCGGTAAGCTCCTTCAGAATGTCGGGATAATTGGCGAAATTCGGGGATTTTCCGAGGGAGCGCGAACGCGCGGAGGTTGAGGATACGATTCTGAGATAGCCGCTTTTCAGTACCCTGTAAACCGCAACGTCGCTAGTGCTCATCATCTGCATCATGGTATCCGTAGCCGCGAAAAGCACCGCGCTGTCCTCAACGGAGTCCAGCTTGGAAACGATGTTGTATATAAAGCCAACGCTCTCGCTGCTGTCAACAACGCGCTCCTCGAAAAAGTTCTTTATCTGCACATTGCTCTTGTTGATGCTCGATATGTCGGAAAGGCGCGTTGAGAGGAAGCCGACCTCCTCCTTCATATCCTGCTGAGTCTGCGACAGCTTATCGCGCACATAGCCTACGGCAAGCGCGATTATGAAGAGCTGCGCAATCCATATATAGGTATTAACGTCCAGCAGCAGCTCAAGCCCCGAGCGGGTCGATACCTCAAGCAGGCAGTAGCCTATCGAGCTTAAAAACGCGGAAACTATTCCGAGCGTGCTTCCGTAAAAGCCCGCGAACAAAAGCACATAGAGCAGGAAAACGTTAATGCTCTGGAGGGCGGAAACATCGGATATAAGCACGGTCAATAGATAGCTGACGGCAAAGCCAAGCACCGCCTCAACATAGGAGGCGGCAACATGGGTAAAGCGAGAAAAGAAGGAGCGCTTCTTGGACGAATCGCCCGTCCCGATTTCAAAATTACTCAGCTGAGACTGCATTCTCGCAATAATCTTAGGAATGGTTTCGGCAATTGAAACGCGCGGAGCAAAGCCGAATTCCTCGCTGAAAAGTTTTCCCGAAAGCACCTTTCTTTCGCGAAGACCGGTTGTCGCGTCCTCAACAAAAACAGGAGTCGAGGAGCTTGTTTTAATAAGCCCCGCAAGCTCCGTTTCGGATATTTCAAGCCCCGAGGCAATATGGTATACATGGTGCTGACGGGCGGGCGCGCTCAGCAGCATATACAGCGCCTCGGCAACGTCGCTCTCGTAGAGCAGGGAAAAGATATGCTTGGAGTTTACGGAAAGCGTCTGCCCGCGCATTCCCTTAAGGCACATACTCGTGCATACGTCTATGCACTCGCCCGCTCCGGATGGCATACAGTAAGCGCCGTCAAGCCGCGCAACCGTGACCTCCATTGACGAAACGCTGTTGTACTTTCTGGCGATAGTTTCGCCCTGAAAAATAACGGTAGCTCTGTATGAATCGGGCGAGGGAAGGACATCCTCGGTAATATCGGCGACATAGCCGCTTTCAAAAACCTCCTCGGAGGAAAGATAAAGGAAATGGCGAACGCCGAGCTTGCCTGCGCAGATGAGCAGATTGCTCAGCCCGTTCAGGTACCTTCTGGTGTACTCCTGCGCCTTCTGACCGCCGCCTATAAAGTTCATATCGTAAGCGCCCAAAAAGATAATAACGTCCGGCCGCGCGCTTTCAATAACGCCGGAAACGCTTTCGCTTTCATAATCATAAGCATAATGCTCAAAGATATGCCTGCTCTTTTTGTCCTCAGGGTTAGGCGAAAGGATGGATATCCGCCAGCCCTCCTTGTCAAGCCTGTCTATCAGCAGTCTTGCAACGAGGTTATTGCTTCCGACAATCAAACAACTCCTCATAATCCACCCCGCGCGCACATATTTACATACTATTATACGCAGAAATGATTATATCATCTTTATCAAAGTCACGTCAATCTTTCGCCGCGCCGCGGCAGCTCAAAACGTGCAGATTTCTGCATAAATTGCGTATTTTATAGTCTTTTTACAAAAGCGTTTGAAAGGACAGCTTCATTATAAAGCGTTATAAAGAATCAGCCTGTCAAAAAGCCCGCTTGCGCAGAAAGCATAAATGAATGTATAATGACAAATAACGCGGCGGCGCAAGAAATTCCGCATCCGCGTCGTTAATAAATCGGGCGATGCAGTAAAACCCGTGAAAGAGGATGCCGATGTACGATATTCCGCAGAAGAAGCGCAAAAACGCATGGTATTACCTTATTATCATTGCGCTTATCCTGTTTACCGTTTTAGCCATTGTTATGCCGCGCCTTGCGTCAAAAAAAGCGTCGCTCTCCGCCTCGCTTCTGCCCTGCTCTACGGCGGATGACATACGCGCCTTCGGCAATAGCGTGGTCTATTACGACGGGCTTACCATTCACTGCGTCAACACGCAGGGCAAGGAGCTTTGGGCTTTTGCCATAGGTGAAGCTGCGGATTTCTACGTCGGAACAAAGGCGGTCGCCGCATGGTCGGGCAAGCAGATTTACCTGCTTGGCGCGGACGGCAAATCGACCTATAACGATATGCTGGACGATAATATTCAGTTCGCGCGCGTCGGGGAAAGCTATATCGCGATAATAACCGGCGACGAGTTCGCCCCAACCCTCCTGATAAAGGACCTTCTGGGCAACCATGTTGATTCGGAAAGCACCTCGTTTTCGGGTATGCTCCTCCTTGACTGCGGCTTCTTCGGCTCGCAGAACGATTACCTCTGGACGCTCTCGCTTGACGTGGACACCACCGTTATTGAAACGGTGCTTTCCACCTTTCAGGCGGGAAGGATGACCACGGGAACCGCCTACCTCGGCAAGTACATTCCGTATTTTGTCTACGAGGAGAATTCGCTCCTGAAGCTCATTGACACGCGCTCGCTGAGGGTTTTCAATGAAAACTGCGCGGAAACGACCTCCGCCTCAAGGCTCTTGTACGGCTGGCAGCTGATTGACTCGCGCAAGGCGCAGAAGGGGCGCGCGCTTCTGCTCGCTCCCTCCGGAACGAACACGATGGGCTACACCGTAACCGAATTGCGCCTTATCTACAATAACGGCGACAGGCGGCTTTCCCTGCCCTCGGAGTGCCACGGCTCAATGCTCAGCTCAAGCGCCGTTTACGGAGTCGGGCAGACGCTGCTTTACCGCTGCGGGATTGACGAAAACAAATTCACGGCATACGCCCTGCCGCTTGAAGGCAGCTGCACCGGCTTCATCTGCGCCCTGGACGGCGGCGCGTGCGTAATAGCGGTCGGCTCTAAGGCTTATTGCCTTACCCTGCCGTAATGTGGGAGAAATGAAATGAACATCGTTGACTACATAATCTTAGGAGTAATGCTGGTAAGCACCGTTTTCGGCTTTTACCGCGGCTTTATCCACTCCATTGCGGGGCTTGGCGCGGCAATAGGCTCGGTTCTGCTCGCCTACTGGCAGACTCCGAATCTGGTTTCATGGCTGCAGGGCAACACGGGAATCACCGAAACGCTCATGTATTATACGGACGCAAGCTCGCGCATAGGCGATTTGCAGCTTGCGCTTACAAACGTAGCGGGCGCGGCGCAGGATACTATTCAGTCCGTGCTTGACAAGGCGGGGCTTCCCGCGCCTATCAGCGAAATTCTCAGCTTCAACCTCAAGAATCAGGTGTTCGCGGGCACAGGCGCTGTCACGGTTTCCGATTACATCAGCCAGACGATAGTTGGCGTAATGCTCAACATCCTCTGCTTTGTCGCAATCTTCATCGTTGCCTTCATCCTGCTCTCGGTGCTGCTCAATATGCTCCGCGCGGTTTTTCGCTTCCCACTGCTCAAGCACCTTGACACCCTTCTTGGCGGCGCGGCGGGCTTTGTGCGCGGCGCGATAATCATGTTCGTCATCTTCCTCCTGCTCCCGATGGTCGAAAGCGTCGTGCCGATGGAAAGCGTTCAAAAGCTTGTTGACGAAAGCCTCCTCGCCGGAATCTTCGATAGCGGCAAGCTGCTGATGATGATTATCAACAGGAGTATGTAAGGGCGAGGGCGGGCGAATAAGGCACAAGAGCTATGATATAAACTCGATTGACTGCGGCAATATATGCAGCTTGCTATGAGAATAGCGAGCTGCATTTTATTATGAAAAGCGTTGCTTGGCTTGGATAAGGCTGAACAGTATGAAACAATATGGATTTTAGCCGGACGGTAGCTTGCCGGTAACTTGCCGACAAACTTAAATACTTTACCGCATAATCGGGAATAATAGCTTCGAGGTGATTATATGCAGAAAAACAAAACGTCCCTGTTCAGAAAGCCTGAAAAGCGCAAAAACCCGATGAAGCGCCGAGATAAGCCGTCGTGATAAGCCGTTACGACAAGCCATCGTGACAAGTCATCGCGATAAGCCGTTATGACAAGTCATCAAGATAAGCCAGCGTAACAGGGCATCCTGATAAAGAATTGTGATAAATGGTCTGATAAAGCATTATGTTCGACCGCCGCAACGGGACAACAGCTTATCCAAAGCTGAAAAATTCTCAAAATTGCGGTGTTATCTCCATATACAAATATCCGTTATTTACCATAGGAGGAGAACTGTGTTCTCCCGCTCTTGTATCGCGTAAAATACGGCTTGGAGATATCACGCAAAACAAGGCTTTGATTACGGCGGGCGCACTGAGTAGCGCCCCTACGGGTTCTCGCCTTGTTTCCTAATTTCTGCGGGTATTTGCGCTTATTAACGCTTCGGACGTATACAAAATACGCCGTCACATATATAGATAACGGTTTCCCTCACAGCCTCAAAAGCATTACCGCGCACAAAAAGCAGGGACTTGCATCCCTGCTTTTGCTTTGCTTTATGAAGGTTTATTGCCAATCAATATACACTATATCAAGGCTATTTGTTCTGCCTAAACGGGTTCTCCTTTACAGCGCTCCTTATTCCACAAGAATGCCGTTTCTCCCTCACAGCGCATCAATACCATAAAAATACCTCTTGCCGTTAGGCGCGGTTTCACCCTTATAGATTATCTCGCCGCTTTCCGCATCAATCCATATGACTGCGCGATTCTGCGCTCCGCCGCTCTCCGTCAGCACAAAGCGCCATGTCGGAGCTTCGCCCTCGTCGCGGGAGAAGGTGCGCTGTGCCGTCCAGCCCGACGTATCGCCTGCGGCAAGCCCGTAAAGCTCCGCCGCCGCCTTCTTCGCAAGCGCAAGCGCCTCCGCTTCGCTCAGCTCTCCGGTCTGCGGCATAGAATACGCGTGGCTGCAGAAATCGGCTAGCAGCTCGCTGTCCCTTTCATCGCCGCGGCTCTTTATCGGCATGAAAAGCCTGCTCGCCTCAGCCTGCATTTCGAGCGACCACTCGCCGAAATAGCCGTAGGGATTCCATGTGGTATACCAACGAAAATAGCCAAGGCGCTTTTCCGTATCGCCGAGCGTTTCCCAGTTTTCGGCAAGCAGCGGCAGCCGCGCGAGCAAATCCTCGGGAGTGAAAACGTCCTCCGCCTTTGCCGTTGTGAAGTTCACAATTGCGGCATACGCCCACGGCGCGCCCGAGTTGTTGCGCGTTCTGAACAGGATTCCGACGCGAACGGCGCTTTCGTCGTCATAATAGTAATCGCCGTCATATACGAAATACCTGTCCATCTCAGCGTCAGTAAGCCCATACTTATCCATAACGGCGCGGCGCGCAAGCTGCTGCGCTTCATCAATGTATACAGTATACAGAGGCAGCACACGGTTCTGAAACGCGACCTGCTCGCTCAGCTCATCAAGGCTTTGGCGAACGACTATGCTGCCCGCGTCCGTCTGGGCTATATAAAGCGTGATAACGAGCTTTTCACCGCTCTGCTCAAACTGCGCTAAAAGCTCCGCGTCCAAAGTGCCCGCATCCGCCTTCGGGATTGTGCAGACTGCATAGAACACTCCGTCCTTTTCGGAAACCATTATCGAAGCGTTCTTCGCGCCACTGACGCCAAGCACCTCGGAAAGATAGCTCCTAGCTGCGTCCTCGGCAGAATCTTTGTCAAGCGCTGTTACAGGCGCTTCGGCAGGCTTATTCTCAGCGGGGAGCGCGGCGGCAAACTCCGGCTCATACTCGTCCCGCAGCCAATAGCCCAGAGCGTCAAGATAATCATAATCGTCCGCGTTCGGGTTTTCGGAAAGGAAGCGCTCGCGGAAAACCGCAACGGGGCTTGGAGCTTTGCCGAAAACCGAACCAATAGGCTGAACATAGCCCGCGTTTTCCTCGCTCTGCACGCTTCCATAGCGCTCAAAGATAATTCTGTCGGCGGCGCTTTCACGCTCCGACGCATCCTTGCCCTCGTCCGAAAGCAGAGCGAAATCCTCCTCGTTCATCTCAAGCCCCGCCTCACGCATCGCGTATACAAAGGCCAGCTTTTCATCAAGCCCCCATTTTTCAAGCTGACCCTGCGCCGACATTTTTGCGGTCGTTTTAGTCATAATTCCCATAGCGGAGCTGACGGCAAGCGCTGCCGCACACATAAGCACCAGCGCTATCGTCAGAACCAAGGCAGCGGAAAGCTTGCGCTTTATACGCCTGTCCGAGCGAGCATTTTCGATAAGCCGAGCTTTCTCCCGCGCGCTAAGGCTAAGCGCTCCGAGCTGCGAATCTATTGCCTGTTTAACATTATTCTTCATATTGTTCCCTCCCGTCAAAGCCAATTCTGAGCTTCTTCTGCGCGCCGGAAAGCCGCTTGAACACCGCGGATTTGCTGATTCCAAGTATCTTAGCGGTTTCGGAAAGCGTCATCTGCTGGTAATAGTAGAGCAGCGCCGCCTGCTTTTCCTTCTCCGGAAGCGCACAAACGTCCATGAACAACTCCCTGTCGCCTGCCTGTGCCGCAGGGGTCTGCGGCAGCTCATCAAGCGCCCTGCGCATATCCGTATGCCTGAACCATTTAGAGCGGTGATAGTCGTGACAGGTGTTGACAGCAATCCGCGTCAGCCACGCCTTTTCGGAAAAGCCCTCCGCGCTCCGCCTGTCCATGCTCCTCCATGCCTTGATGAAGGTGTCCTGAAGCGCGTCCTCCGCCTGCTGCAAGTCCCGCAGATAAACGAAGCAGACGCGCAAAAGCTCGGATGAATAATCATTTACCCAGCTTTCAAGCCGCCTTGCGTTTTCGTCGCCCTGCGGCGTTTCCATAACCATCGTATCGCCTCCTCACAGCTATAAACGCGTTTCAAGAGGGGTTTTTCCACCGAAGATGTGAGTTTATTATAACAAAGAGAGGGGAGAAAAGTTGCAGATATTATTGAAGTATTGAGTATGATGAGGGATTTTGGTACTTTGTTTAACGTATAGTGAAAAGTGCTTGCATCGCCGGTATCATAAACGATATTGGTTACAATGTTATATAGCGAACAATACCCTACACAGGAGTAGGGGCAGATTCCATATCTGCCCGCCCTGTTTAACGTATCAACAAGCTGCTTATTTCAGGCGATTAAAGGCGTGCATATTTCTTTAACATATCTTAAGTTTTCGCTTTGAATGAAACCAGACACTTTCCTTGGTCGAATAAACGTATTTCTATGTATAGTCGAATAAACGTATTTCTATGTACACAAATAAATGCGGTTCCTGACTGCGGCAGAGAGCATTATTACCCTATATAAACATTAATATTGCCTAACTGCCTGTTTATACACAAATAAACACGGTTCCCGATTACTCAGGAACCGTGTTTGGAATCCGGCG
>CAZUTB010000014.1:0-11554 GCA_964622905.1 uncultured Oscillospiraceae bacterium
GCTGGGCTGGGACGTTCCCGAGTACATTCATCTGCCGCCCGTAATGCGTGACCAGCATCACAAGCTTTCCAAGCGCGACGGCGACGCGTATTTCAGCGATTTCGTTTCGCGCGGCTATCTGCCCGAGGCGCTTATCAACTATCTGGCGTTTGTGGGCTGGAACCCGGGCGACGAGCGCGAGTTCTTCACGCTCTCCGAACTGCAGGAAGCATTCTCCGTAAAGGGAATCAACAACGCGCCCGCAATCTTCGATATTGACAAGCTCACCTGGTACAATTTCGAGTACATTCGCCGCCTGCCCTTTGATAAGTATCTTGAAATGGCGACGCCTTGGTTTGAGAAGGCGCTGGGCAAGGATAAATTCGATTTGAAGCGGCTTGCGGAGCTGATGCAGATTCGCACCGAGGTTTTCGACAGAATTCCCGACATGGTTCGCTTCCTTGCGGAGCTTCCCGATTTCTCCGAGGAGCTTTACACAAACAAGAAGATGAAGACGAATCCCGAGGTTGCGCTTGAGAATCTGAAACTAGTAAAGCCCGTGCTTGAGGGTATAAGCGACTGGTCGGAAGCGACAATTCACGACACGGTTATGCCCGTAATTGCCGAGGCGGGAAAGAAGAACGGCGCGGTGCTGTGGCCTATGCGAATTGCGATTTCCGGACAGGAGAACACCCCGGGCGGCGCGTTTGAGATTGCATACCTTCTCGGCAAGGCAGAAACCCTCCGCAGAATCGACAGCGCGATAGCGCGTTTGGAGTAATAAGCGATGAACGAGAAGCAGAAAACCGCGCTCAAGGGCATTCAGGACGAGCTGAACCTGGTGATTTCTCGCCTTAGCGAGCTTATGGATGAGCTTGAGGATGGCGACGATGAAGGCGATTTGCAGGACAGCCTTGACGAGGCGATTTCCTCCATGGAGGACGCTGCCGACGCGCTTGAGGAAGCAACGGAAGAATAAATAGGAATATAGACAAATAGACAAGAGCAACAGGGGCTGAGAAATCAGCCCTCTGTTTTTATAGTGACAGCGACAAAAGAAACCCCGCGCTGCAAGGCTTTGCTTACAGCGCGGGGTTAATTAGTCATGCTTTATGAATCAAATGGTTTGATTCAATCCGTCTGAATCAATCAGTCCTTATGGAAATTGCTTTCCCTGCGCGGAGGACGTCCTGCGCGGTCGCCCATCGGGCGGCTCATGGGCTTGTTTTCATAGGTGAGGTCATTGCGGATGAGGTTGATACGACCCTGCGCGTCAATCTCAAACACCTTGACTTCGATTTCATCGCCGATATTGACGACATCCTCGACCTTCTCAACGCGCTTGTTGTCAAGCTTGGAGATGTGAATCATTCCATCCTTGCCGGGAGCAAGCTCCACGAACGCGCCGAAGTTCATGATGCGGACAACCTTGCCGGTGAACACATCGCCGACTTCGATATCCTTCGCAATTCCTTCGATAATCTTGCGCGCCTTGGCAGCAGCTGCTGCGTCAGCGGTGGAGATGAACACGTTTCCGTCGTCCTCGATGTCAATCTTGACGCCGGTTTCGGCGATAATCTTGTTGATCATCTTTCCGCCGGGTCCGATAACCTCACGAATCTTTTCGGGATTGATGGTGAAGTTGATAATCTTAGGCGCATACTGGCTCAGCTGCTCGCGCGGATGATCAAGGCATTCCATCATCTTGCCGAGGATGAAGAGCCTTCCGCTGAGCGCCTGCTTGAGCGCCTGACGAAGGATTACTTCATCAATGCCCTTAATCTTGATGTCCATCTGAATCGCGGTGATGCCGTTCTGAGTTCCGGCAACCTTGAAGTCCATATCGCCAAGGAAGTCCTCAAGGCCCTGAATATCGGTAAGGACAACAACCTTATCGCTCTCGGTATCCTTGATAAGACCCATCGCGACGCCCGCTACGGGAGCGGTAATCGGAACGCCCGCATCCATAAGGCTCAGGGTAGAGCCGCAGACGGACGCCATGGAGGACGAGCCGTTGGAGGACATAATCTCGGAAACAAGGCGGAGGGCATACGGGAAATCCTCAACCGGAGGAATTACAGGCAGAAGCGCGCGCTCGGCAAGCGCTCCGTGTCCGATTTCACGCCTTCCGGGGCTCTTCTGACGTCCTGCCTCGCCGGTTGCATAGGGCGGCATATTATAGTGATGGATATAGCGCTTGAAATCCTCGCCGGTAAGGCTGTCCAGAACCTGTCCCTCGCTCGTCATGCCGAGCGTAGTGACGGTGAGAGCCTGAGTCTGACCGCGGGTGAAAACCGCGCTGCCGTGCGCGCGGGGAAGCACACCGGTTTCGCACCAGATGGGGCGAATTTCGGTAATCTGCCTTCCGTCGGGACGGACGCCGGTTTCGATAATGCGCTTGCGCATAATTTCCTTATTGAGATAGTATACTGCATCGGCGATTTCAGCCTGACGGTTCGGGAACTGCTCGGCGAAATGCGCCTGAACATCGGCGTTAACCTCGTTCTCGCGGTTCTGCCTCTCGGTGCGGTCAAAGGTGTCGAATACGTATACGCACTTATCATAGGCGTACTCGCGGACGGCTGCCTTGATGTCATCGCCGGTAAGGAAGAGCGGGAACTCGGACTTGGGCTTGCCGATTTCTGCTACAATCTTCTCTTCAAAGGCAATAATCTTCTTGATTTCCTCATGCGCGAAAAGGATTGCCTTGAGCATCTTTTCCTCGCTGATTTCCTTAGCGCCCGCTTCAACCATCATAACGGCATCCTTGGTTCCGCTTACGGTGAGGCTGAGGTCGCTCAGCTTGCGCTGCTCGGCGCCGGGATTGAGGATATACTCGCCGTCAATCATTCCGACGCTCACGGAGCCGGTAGGACCCGCGAACGGAATATCGCTGACGCAGAGCGCCATAGACGAGCCAATCATTGCAACGGTATCCGGCTGAACATCCTCCTCGGCGCTCAGAACGGTGCAGAGAACCTGCACATCGTTGCGGAAGCCCTTCGGGAAGAGCGGACGAATCGGACGGTCGATAAGGCGGCAGGTAAGCGTAGCCTTTTCGGACATACGTCCCTCACGCTTGATGAAGCCTCCGGGAATCTTTCCGGCAGCATACTGCTTCTCCTCAAAGTCAACGCTCAGGGGGAAGAAGTCAACGCCGTCGCGCGGCGCTTTCGAGCAGGTCACGTTGACCATTACAACGGTGTCGCCGTAGCGAACGAACGCCGAGCCGTTAGCCTGCTCCGCGTACTTGCCGAACTCGATGGTAAGAGGACGTCCCGCAAGCTCCATAGTGTACGATTTGAAATCCATTTTTCTACTCCTTTTCTCCACACACAACACTCTTTGCAAAGGCATTTGAAGCCTTAGCAGTACGGGCAATTCTGCCCAAGAACCCATATGGCGCTCCATACAGGCTGAAAGCCGCCGGCAATGAGCGGAAGTCGCCCGCAGCCGACGGCTTTACATTAAAGTTTCTGCGCTTAGCGCCTGCCGATACATTATAGCGGGCATTAAGCTGCCGCCGCTTTGCCTAAGCGCAATTACTTGCGCAGGTTCAGCTTGGCGATAAGTTCACGATAGCGTTCGATGTCGGTCTCCTTGAGGTACTTGAGCAGTCCGCGGCGCTGACCAACCATGAGCAGCAGTCCGCGACGGCTGTGATGGTCGTTCTTGTTGGTGGAAAGATGCTCGTTGAGGTGGGTGATGCAGTCGGTAAGGAGCGCAACCTGAACCTCAGGTGAACCGGTGTCGCCCTCGTGACGGGCATAGGCATTGATGATTTCGGCCTTAGTCATTTTTCTTATCCTCCTATTTTTCAATCGCCGCAAGCTAAGAAATGCGTTGGAGAATCGCATAGCTGAGCCTGTGGTTCATACGAAAATGAGTATAGCACTAAAAGCGCTAAAAGTAAAGCAAAACGAAGGAAATTAAAGCGCTAAATACAGCCGGCAAATATAAACACGCAGGATTTGCCATTAAGCCGCATATCGCTTGCCATTTCCGGTAAAATGGGATAAGATATGCCGTGACAAAATAGCTGAAGGGCTGTGAAGGCTTTGAAGAGGATTGTGCTTACCGGAGGCGGAACCGCCGGACACGTTACCCCAAACCTTGCGCTGATTCCGAGCCTAAGGAAAATGGGCTATGAAATTCACTATATCGGAACGAAAAACGGAATAGAGCATACGCTTATCGCCGAGGAAAAGGACGTTATTTATCACAGCGTTCAAAGCGGAAAGCTGCGCAGATACTTCTCGTGGCAGAACTTTATCGACCCGTTCAAGGTAGTTGCGGGCGCGTTTCAGAGCGCGTTTCTGATAGCGAAAATAAAGCCCGACATACTCTTTTCAAAGGGCGGCTTTGTCGCGTTTCCCGCAGTTTTCGGAGCATGGCTTTCGCGCACCCCTGTAATCTGCCACGAAAGCGACCTGACCCCCGGGCTTTCCAACAAGCTGTGCAAGCCGTTCGCAAAGATAATCTGCACAACCTTTCCCGAATGCGCAAAGGCGGTTGGCAAAAAGGGTCTTTGCACCGGCACTCCCCTGCGCGCCTCGCTTTTTGAAGGAAGCCGCGAAAAGGGACTCGCCTTGGGCGGCTTTGACGGAAAGAAGCCTGTTCTCCTGATGACGGGCGGAAGCCAAGGCGCTCAGAGCGTCAACAAAGCGCTCAGAGCCATTCTGCAAAAGCTCACTCCGCAGTTTGATATTCTGCACCTTTGCGGAAAAGGAAACCTTGACGCGTCGCTTGAGGGCGTTTCCGGCTACCGCCAGCTTGAATACCTTTCGGACGGAATGAACGACGCGCTTGCCGCCGCCGATATTGTGCTTTCCCGCGCGGGAAGCAACACGCTCTGCGAGCTTCAGGCACTGAAAAAGCCGTCCCTCCTGATACCCTATCCGAAGGGCTCTACAAGCAGGGGCGACCAGGTGCTTAACGCTGAAAGCTTTGCGGCGCGCTCGCTGGCTTTGGTTCTCAGTCAAAGCGAAATGACGCCGGACAGCCTTTACGAAAGCATTATGAGGCTTTGGGATAAAAAGGACGAGATAAAGAAAAACTTAGAAAATGCGCCCGCCGCAAACGGGACGGACGCAATACTGAGGCTTATTTCACAAAACGCGAAGCAGCGCAAGGCTTAAAACTTTATCAGCTCCGCTACATCCTCCGCTCCGCGGCCGACAACCGCTCCGGAGCGCCTGCCCTGAAGAATGACGTTCGCGCAAGCCTGAACGTCTTCTTTTGTTACCGCGTCAATCTCTCCAAGCCTGCTGTCGGGGCTGTTTACCTTGCCCTTCAAAAGCAGCGCGTTGCCTATCGCCTGCATTCTGGAAAGCGGGCTTTCAAGCGAGAGAATATAGCCCGAGCGAAGCTGAGCCTTTGCCATAACAAATTCGTCATCGCCGATTCCATCACGAAGAAGCTTTTCGATTTCAAGGTTAATCTGCTCGATAACCTTCTTGACGTTCTTTGGCGCTGTTCCCACATAGATGGAGAACATTCCGCATTCGGGATTGCTGGACGGATAAGAGTAAATGGAATACGCCATTCCAAGCTCCTCGCGCACCTTCTGGAAAAGGCGGCTGCTCGATGAGCCTCCGAACAGATTGTTGAGAACGGCAAGCGGAACGAGCTTCTTATCGCCCATTGCAAAGCCCGAATAACCCATGCAGAGATTCAGCTGCTCGATATCCTTTTCCTTATGCAGCACCGACGGCATAAGGTTTTCATAGCCGCCTCGGGTAACGGCGGGCGCTTCTCCCTTCCACGTGCCGAAGCTGCGCTCCATCAGGTCAAGCATTTCCTTTTCATCGAAATTGCCAACTATGGAAACAACGGCATTATTGGGGCAGTACCATTTTTCGCGGAATGCGATAAGGTCTGAGCGCGAATAGGCGCTTATAAGCTCCTCGGGTCCAAGAATAGGTCTGCCCAGAGGCAGAGCGCCGTACTGAGCGCGCGCTAATAAATCATGCGCAAGCTCCTCGGGGTCATCCTCAACCATTGAGATTTCCTCAAGGATGACTCCGCGCTCCTTGTTCATCTCGGTTTGGTCAAGCTTTGGGTTCAGCGTGATGTCGGCAAGGATATCGACAGCCTTTTCCATATCGTCCTGCGCCACGCGCGCGTAAAAGCAGGTGCAGTCCTTTGCGGTAAAGGCGTTAGTCTGCCCGCCGATTCTGTCCATTTCCTCGGCAATCTGGCGGCTTGTGCGCTTTTCCGTTCCCTTGAACGCCATATGCTCAAGGAAGTGACTGAGTCCGTTCTCCTCCGCGCATTCGCGCATTGAGCCGACGCCGATCCATACGCCTACGGAAACAGAACGGATATAGGATATTTCTTCCGAGATGATTCTAAGGCCGTTACCAAGCGTATACTGTTTCAAAAAGAGCTGTTCCCCTCTCATAATGCCACCCTTTCCGCAAAGCTAAGAATAGCCTTTCGCAAAAGCGGCAAATCATACATAAAGCACAGCAATAAATGAAAAACGCCGACGCAATGCCGGCATTTTTCATGGATTCATTATTCCAGATTGAAGCGCTTCTTGAAGCGATCAACACGTCCGCCGGTATCAACCAGCTTCTGCTTGCCGGTGAAGAACGGATGGCACTTGGAGCAAATTTCAACCTTCAGCTCCGGCTTGGTGGAGCCGGTTTCAAACGTTGCACCGCAGACACAACGGACAACGCACTTGCCGTACTTAGGATGGATACCTTCCTTCATGACTTTCACCTCTTTTGCCGCATACGCATATCGGCTAGTTTCGAGCGCGCCGCTCACCGCGAAGGTGTTGACAGCGCGGCACATAAAGCCGCATTAAGGATTATAGCATAGCCGCAGGCAGAATGCAACCGGCGAAATAAAATTTGCTTCAAGGCGCCTGCAAGCCGATTTTCCCGCAATAATCGGCGCTTTACTTCTGCTTAACGCCCGTTACAACGTCGTCAAGCAGCGCCATTACGCAGGGTCTTCCCTTATCGGAGCGGGAGCAGAGCGCAACCTCGTCGGAATTGATTTCCGTCCGCGTTCCGTGCGCCTGAGTGACTACAAGCGAGCAGGCTGCCTCTATGTATTCCGCTGCCGCAAGCTCGTTTCCGTTAACTCCGTTCTTGTTAATCGGGAATATCCTTGCGCCCTTTCCGCCCCTGTTCTGCGATTCAAAATCGAGCGGCATCAGGCGTTTTGCGTAGCCCTTATCCGTCATAAGCAGCACGGAGCCGCCCTGAGAGAGCATGATAACCGACATAACCTCATCACCAATTTCAAGCCCCATTCCCTTTACGCCCGCGGCGGTGCGCCCCATTACGGGAACAAGTCCGCACTCGAAGCGGATCGCAAAGCCCTTGCGGGAGATGATGAGAATGTCCCTGTCAAGCTCAACCGTTCTGACAGCGACAAGCTCATCGCCGTTTTTAAGCGAGAGAGCGGTGAAGCGCTTCTGGCGGCGCAGGTCATACTCGGCGGCAGAGGAACGCTTAACGGTTCCGCGCTTTGTGAAGAACAGCAAATCATTCATATTCTGGAGTTCTCCCGGGCGGACGCAGAGGTAAGCGGCTACCCGCTCGTTCTCCTCCAGCTCCTTGATAAGCCCCGCAAGGGTTACTCCCCTCTCCTTCTGCCGCGAAACCTCGGGAATCGCGGAAGCGGAAAGCGGATAGCAGAAGCCGAGGTTTGTGATAAGGTAAAGCGTCGCGTCATCCTTAGTCCGCGATATGAACAGCGGGTCGGCGTCATCGCCCTCGGGATCCTGTTCGCGCAGCTTATCATAGTTCTTCGGCGCAAGGCGCTTGAACTGACCCGCGCGGTTGACCAGCAGCACGGCATCCTCCGGCTCAACGGTTTCCTCGGGAAGCTCAATTTTAGCGCTCGTTTCCCTGATTATCTGCGTTCTGCGTTTCTGCGTCCCGTAGCTTTCCAGTATCTCGGCAAGCTCGTCGGAAATGAGCTTGAGCAGCTTCTTTTCGCTTTTCAGAATGCCCTCCAGCTTATCAATGAGCTTTAGAACCTCTGCGTACTCCTTGCGAAGCGCGAGAATTTCAAGACCGGTTAAGCGCTGCAAGCGCAAATCGAGGATTGCCTGCGCCTGAATATCGGAAAGCGCGAAGGTGTTCATAAGCCCTTCCTTCGCTTCCTTTACGGACTTGCTCGCGCGGATAAGCTTTATAACCTCGTCAAGGTTATCAACCGCAATCATCAAGCCCTCCAAGATATGCCTTCTCGCCTTAGCCTGATCAAGCTCATAGGCGGTGCGGCGGCGGACAACGTTCTCCTGATGCTTGATGAAGTAGGAGATGATGGTCTTAAGCCCCATCTGAACTGGCTTTCCATCGGCGATTGCGACCATATTCACGCCGAAGGTGACCTGCAAATCGCTATACTTATATAAGTAATTAAGCACCTTCTGCGGGTCTGTGTCGCGCTTTAACTCCACAACGGCGCGAAGCCCCGTTCTGTCGGACTCATCCCTGATGTCATAAATTCCGCCGAGTATATTCTTCTTTTCCTCGCTGAGCTTGAGTATCTTCTCAAGCATTGCCGCCTTCGGAACCTGATACGGAACCTCGGTTATAACAAGCAGCTTCCTGCCCGCCGCTCCGTCCTCAATGCTGACCTTTGAGCGCAGGGTTATCTTCGATCTGCCCGTTTCGTAGCCAAGGCGGATATCGGGGGTGTCGATAAGAACGCCGCCCGTCGGGAAATCGGGTCCCGGGATATACTTCATCAGCTCGTCAAGGGTTATATCGGGGTTTTGAATCTGCGCCATTACCGCGCGGATGCTCTCCGAAAAATTATGCGGCGGGATATTCGTAGCAAGCCCGACGGCAATTCCGGACGCTCCGTTTATGAGCAGGTTCGGAAAGCGCGCGGGCAGAAGGTCTGGCTCCTTCAAGGTATCGTCAAAATTGAGATGGAAGGGAACTGTGTCCTTATCCAAATCGCGCAGCATCTGCATTGCAAGCGGGGTCATTCGCGCCTCGGTATAACGCATTGCCGCCGCGCTGTCGCCGTCGATAGAGCCGAAGTTGCCATGACCATCAACAAGCGTTTCGCTCATGGAATACGGCTGCGCCAAGCGAACCATAGCGTCATAAACCGAGCTGTCGCCGTGCGGATGATATTTACCTAAGCAGTCGCCGACGATACGCGCGCTCTTTCTGTGCGGCTTATCCGGCGCAAGCCCAAGCTCCTGCATTGTGAAAAGGATTCGGCGCTGAACGGGCTTCAAGCCGTCCTCAACGCGCGGAAGCGCGCGCTCCAGAATAACGTGCTCGGCATACGGGAGCATACTCATATGCATTACGTCGCCGAGGTCGGCGGTAATTATCTCGTCATGCGGTTTTACAGGAACGGGAACAGTTTTCTTAGCCATTCGCTTCTTCTCCCTTGACTGCGTGCTGCTCAAAATTATCCTTGCGGTTGAAATCTGCGTGAGCCGTTATGTAATCGCGCCTCGGGTCAACCTTATCGCCCATCAGAACGGTTATCATCTTCTCCGCCTGAGCCGCGTCCTCGCAGGTTACCTGCATAAGCTTGCGGTTCTCGGGATTCATTGTGGTTTCCCAAAGCTGCTCGGGGTTCATTTCGCCAAGCCCCTTATAGCGCTGAAGCGTATAGCCCTTGCTCTGACCCTTGAGAACCTCCTTCAGCTCCTTATCGTCATAGGCGTACTTTATCTTATCGCCGCGCTGAACGCGATAGAGCGGCGGCATTCCGATATAGACATGACCGGAGGAAACAAGCTCGCGCATATAGCGATAGAAGAAGGTGAGCAGGATTGCGCGGATATGCGCGCCGTCCTGGTCGGCATCCGAAAGGATTATTACCTTATGGTATTTAAGGCTTGAGATGGTGAAATCCTCGCTTATTCCCGTGCCTAAAGCGGTTATAACCGAGCGGAATTCATCGTTTGCAAGCACCTGATCAAGGCGCTTTTTCTCAACGTTGAGCGGCTTTCCGCGAAGCGGGAGGATTGCCTGAAAGCGCCTGTCGCGCCCCTGCTTCGCGCTTCCTCCTGCGGAATCGCCCTCAACTATGAACAGCTCGTTCTCCTCGGGGCGCTTGCCCGTGCTTGCGGAAAGCTTGCCGACAAGCGGAGCGGTTTCAAGCTCGTTCTTCTTCCTTGCGGTATCGCGCGCCGAGCGCGCCGCCTCCCTGACTTTTGCCGCCTTTACAGCCTTTTCTACAATAAGCGTTGCGACATCCTGATTCTTCAAATCCTCAAGGAATCGGTAAAGGCATTCGGAAACGATGTTTTCAACGACGGGTCTTACCTCGGTGTTGCCAAGCCGTCCCTTTGTCTGCCCCTCGAACTGCGGGTTCTTAACCATTGTGATGAGAACGCAGGTCATTCCCTCGCGGAAATCCTCGCCCGAAAGGTTTACATCCTTCTCCTTCAGCGCGCCAATCTTCCTCGCGTAATCGTTGAGCGCCTTGGTATAGGCTGCCTTGAAGCCCGTTTCGTGCGTTCCGCCCTCGGCGGTGGGAATATTGTTTACATATGAAAACACGTTGTCCGAATAATCATCGGTATATTGAATTGCGGCTTTGACTATCGTTCCGTTCTGCTCGCCCTCTAAGTAAATGGGATTATCATGCAGAACGGTTTTATCCTGATTCATATACCTGACGTAATCGACAATTCCGCCCTCGTAATAGTAATCCTGCTCACGCTTTTCGGGGTCGGAAATGCGCTCATCCCTGAAGGAAATATGCAGGCCGCGGTTAAGATAAGCAAGCTCGCGCAGACGGCGCGCAACCTGCTCGCCGTTGAAGCTTCTTTCCTCAAAAACCCTGTCATCGGGAAGGAAGCGGACGGTAGTTCCCTTCTTGCGGGAATTGCCGATTTTTGTAAGCGGCTCATCGACCTTGCCGGAGATTATCTTGCCCGTCTTTTCATCAAGCACGCTCGCAAAGGTAATTCTCCAATGCGCCCAGTTGACATACGAATCGACGACGACCCAGCGGCTCAAAGCGTTTACGACGGAAGCGCCGACGCCGTGCAGACCGCCGGAGTAGCTGTAATTCTTGTTATTAAACTTGCCGCCCGCATGGAGCTTTGTATATATAACCTCAACGCCCGAAACGTGCAGCGTAGGATGCTCGTCCACGGGAAGCCCGCGTCCGTTATCCCTGACTTCGGCGCTCCCATCCTGATAAAGCGTTACGGCAACCTCGCTGGCAAAGCCGTTGCTCGCCTCGTCAATGGCGTTATCGACAATCTCCCACAGCAAATGGTGCAAGCCCCTGCTGCCGGTTGAGCCGATATACATTCCGGGCCGCATTCTTACTGCGTCCAGCCCTTCCAATACCTGTATACTTTGTGCGGTGTAATCCTGCGCCATATATACTCTCCATTCCGATATACATAAAGCCTATTGCTGCGGGCGCGAAAATAACGCCCGACAGCGGACATACGATATTAGCGTGTCAAAAAGTGTTTTTGACAAGCTTTCGCTGCACGTCTGCTATTCAGACGCACAGCGAGTCTGCATCATTTTCTTGCTCAACCTACGGTTTCGCGGTCAGAAAATGATATAGGAAGCGGCATTACAGCCGCTCCTCGGGGCGGCAAAGCCAC
>CAZUTB010000015.1:0-11484 GCA_964622905.1 uncultured Oscillospiraceae bacterium
AAAAGGGGAACGAATTTCTCCGTTCCCCTTCGTATAGATGATGCTTTCTTACTTTACAAGCTTTTCAACGGTTTCTGCGGCGTTCTCGGCGGTGAAGCCATACTCGGTGAACAGCTTCTTAGCGGGAGCGGAAGCGCCGAAATGGTCAAGCCCGATAACCGCTCCGTCAAGTCCGGTATAGCGATACCAGGGCATCGTGACTCCCGCCTCCATTGCAACGCGGGCGCGGACAGCCTTGGGCATTACACTCTCCTTGTACTCGGCGGACTGCTTCTCATAAAGCTCCATGCAGGGCACGGAAACAACGCGGGTGTCGATTCCCTTATCCCAGAGCAGCTGCTGGGCGTTCATCATCGGCTCAACCTCGCTGCCGCTTGCCATAAGGATTGCCTTAGGAGGCTGCGCCTTGCTGTCCGAAAGCACATAGCCGCCCTTGAACGCGCGCTCGTCGGTTCCCTCGTAGAGAGGCAAATCCTGACGGGTAAGCACGAGGCAGGTGGGCAGACCGGAGGAGATGGCGGTGAGCCATGCAGCGGCGGTTTCATGCCCGTCGCAGGGGCGGAAAACCTGCATATTCGGGATTGCGCGAAGACCCGCAAGATGCTCAACCGGCTGATGGGTAGGTCCGTCCTCGCCAACGCCGATGGAATCATGGGTAAGAACATAGGTTACGGGCAGCTTCATGATAGCGCTCATGCGCATAGCGTTCTTCATATAATCGCTGAACACGAAGAACGTGCCGCAGAACACGCGCAGACCGCCATGCAGCGCAATGCCGTTGCAGATAGCCGCCATGGAATGCTCGCGGACTCCGAAGTGGAAATTGCGCCCAAGGCGGTTCGCAGCGCTGTAATCGCCGCCGTCCTTGATATTGGTCTTGTTGGAGGGCGCAAGGTCGGCGCTTCCTCCGATGAAGTTGGGCATGAGCTTTGCAAGCTTGTTGATGATGGTTCCGGAAAGATTGCGGGTAGCGCCCTTGCCCTCGAATGCCCAAAGGTCCTTATCGTTAAGCACCTCGGCGGGTACGTCCTTCCTGAACCAGTCGTTCCATTCCTTCTTAAGCTCGGGGTACTTTTCGCAGTACTCACTAAACATTGCCTTCCAAGCTTCCTCGGTCTTGGCATTGCGAGCCATAAGCTCATTGCAGTGCGCGTAAACATCCTCGGCAACAAAGAAGCTCTCCTCGGGCATTCCGAGCGCCTTCTTGGTGGCGATTACGTTGTCCGCGCCCAGAGGCTCGCCGTGAGCGGATGCCTTGCCCGCCTTGGCGGGGCAGCCAAAGCCGATGGTGGTGGGAACGATGATAAGGCTGGGCTTCTCCTGCTGAGCCTTCGCCTGCTTGATAGCGTCGGAAACCTCCTGCCAGTCGTTGCCATCCTTAACATGGATTACATTCCAGTTATACGCCTCAAAGCGCTTACCTACATTCTCCTTGAACGCGATATCGGTATTGCCCTCGATGGAGATTTCATTATCATCATAGAAGAGAATGAGCTTACCGAGCTGCAGGGTTCCCGCAAGGGAAGCCGCTTCGGAGGAAATTCCCTCCATCATGCAGCCGTCGCCGCAGATAGCGTAGGTATAATGGTCTACAACCGGATAACCGGTGCGGTTGAACTTGGCGGCAAGGATTGTTTCCGCAATAGCAAAGCCGACAGCGTTCGCAACGCCCTGACCCAGAGGTCCGGTGGTGGTTTCAATTCCGTAGGTGTGGCCGTACTCGGGATGTCCGGGGGTAAGCGAGCCCCATTGACGGAACTGCTGCATATCCTCCATCTTGAGCCCATAGCCGAAGATGTGGAGAAGCGAATAGATAAGCGCGCTGGCATGACCGCTGGAGAGAACAAAACGGTCACGGTCAGGCCATGAAGCATCCTTGGGATTGTGCTTCATGTTCTCGCCCCAGATTGCATACGCGGCGGGCGCCATGCCCATGGGAGCGCCGGGATGTCCGCTGTTAGCCTTCTGAACGGTATCCGCGGCAAGGCAGCGAATGGAGTTTACAGTCTTTTCGGAAATCGTCATGTGAATCCCCCTTCAAAGTATTACTTACAGGCTTTATCTATTGGCGAAAAATCTATTCCGCTCATGCCCTCAAGCACATTCTTCAGGCTCGAAAGCATAAGCTTGCAGCCGCCCTCAACATCGCTCTCGACGTTAATTGGCAGCACGGGGTCATGCACGGAAAGGCGCATCATATACCAGCCGCTCTGATGCTTTCCGTCCAAATCAAAGTAGATTCTGACGCCCTCGCGGCTGTCCGTGGCAATGCAGAGCGCGGGGTCATGGCTTGCAGCGTCAAGCACGCGGTTTATAGCCTCGTGTCCGGTCGCCTTGAAATCCTCGGTGAGAATGTTAAGCCTCAGCTCAAGCGCCTCAACAGGCTCGCGAAGGTCCGCAATAAGGTCGCAGAGCCTCTGCCCCGCCTGCTTGCGCTTCATCGCCTCGGAAAGAAGAACCGTTACAAGGTACATTCCGTCGTCAAGGAAGTAGTTTTCGCGAAGCGCCGCGTGTCCGCTGGTTTCGATGGCAAGCGGGCAGTCGATTCCTTCCGCGTTGAGCCTTACCGCCTCGTCAATAACATTGCGGTAGCCGCGCTTATAGCGGAAATGCACCCCGCCCCAGGCGTTGATAAACTCGGTAAGGCCGGAGGACGTAACCGAATCGGTAACGATAGTCCCGCCGCTCTTTGCGTCAAGCAGAACGGCGCTGATAAGCGCGATAAGGCGATTGCGGTTGATGGGTCTGCCCTTCTCGTCAACTATCGCAGCTCTGTCGCAGTCCGCGTCAAAGATAACGCCGAGGTCTGCGCCCGCCGCGATGACCGCCTTGGAGATGGACTCCATAGCGCCCTCATTTTCGGGGTTGGGGATATGATTCGGGAACCTGCCGTCCGGCTCAAGGAACTGGCTGCCCTCGACCCATGCGCCAAGCTCCTCAAGGAAGGCGGCATAGAAGCCGCCCGCTCCGTTGCCCGCGTCAACCACAACGTGCAGCCCAAGCAGAGGCTTTGCGACATCCGTATCAAGCCCCTTGAGAATCCGCGTTTTGAGATGAGCGCAGTAAACGGGCAGGAAGGCGCTCTGCTTAAGCACCATATCGGGATGAGAGGCAAGCGCATACTCGCCCGCCATCCTGAGCAGCGTTTCAATATCCTCGCTCTCAACGCCGCCGTCCTTGGTGAAGAACTTAAGCCCGTTGCGGTCAAAGGGATGATGGCTGGCGGTAATCATTACAGCGCCGTCAAAATCAAAGCCCTCGGTTATTGTGGACATGAACATTGCGGGCGTTGTGCACATTCCGA
This sequence comes from uncultured Oscillospiraceae bacterium, assembly GCA_964622905.1. Lineage (GTDB taxonomy): Bacteria > Bacillota > Clostridia > Christensenellales > Aristaeellaceae > STF2-37. The sequence goes on from CAZUTB010000015.1 coordinate 3,305, forward strand.
GAGAAACGGGCTTAGCTCCGCCGATAAAGATACCCTCGGCTGCGGCGCGAAGCAGACTTTCACCGGTAAGGCGGCTGTCCCGTCCAAGGGACACACTGAGCGCGTTTTCGGGCTTTCCCGTCTTTTCGGAAAGCCACTTGACGAACGCAAGCCCTAAGCTGCGCGCGACATCAGGCGTCAGAGAAGCATTATCGCCGAGGGCGACGCCTCTTACGTCACTTCCGCTTTTCAGCTTCAAAAGATCCATCAAACTCCTCCTTTACAGAGCAAAAAATATCATTTCCGCCGGTTTCATTCCTCGGCGGCAGGCACGGCATCATAAGCGCCCCTGAGATAGTGATAGGCTGGAGCAAGCCGCTTAAAATCCTCGGCTATTACATCGACAAGCTCCGGCTTATAAAGCAGCGAGCGGTCGGTGAGCGTTCTCTGCCAGAAGGGGCTTCTTGCGGAATAGAGCGGCTTCAGCTCCTCCGGAAGTTCCTGCGGGTACTTCATACGCTTAAAGCAGTTGCCCTCATAGCGGAAGCCCGCCTTGTCCATAAGATGCTTCAAATCAAGCGCCTCATAGGGAGCGGCGATTATGCTGCGGCGCATCTGCTCCATAAGCGGCTTGTTCTCGTTCCACGTTCCCAAGCCCCAGCAGTTATGCTCATCGCCAAGCCCGAACTCGACCCAGAAGAAGATTGAGCCATCCTTATCCATATCGCCAGAGCGGAAAGCCGCCCAAAGGTGGGTGCGGTAGGGCGTTTTATCCTTGGTAAAGCGAACGTCGCGCCGAATATGCGCAAGCGCCTTCTCGGGGCGAAGCTCAATTCCCTTATCTATTGCGTAAAGCGTGGGCGAAAGCGCATCTATAAGTGCAAAATAGGGCTTGCGCAGATACGCTTCATACTCGTCATGGTGTGAATGGAAAAACTCAGGGCTGTTATTTGCAGAAAGCCCAATAAGAAAGTCAAAGGTTGCGTCCGTAAATCCGGTAAACATACATACCTCCGTAGGCGTAAAACGGCAGAGCAATAAAGCCGCGCCCTCCCGATTAATAAGTATAACAAATCCAAGCCGTTTTTTCAATTCAAGTTGTATGGTTTGAATAGACAAAAAACCGCCAAAAACAGATAAAAAACGCACTTTGCACAAAAATGTGAAAAGTGCGCAGAAAAGAAAAAATTATTGCAGAGCGTTAGATAATGCCGAGGCAAGAGCCGGTATTCCGTCGCCGCTTTCCGCCGAGGTGACGATAATATCGAAGGGCTGAACCTGAAGCGCGCGGCTTATGGGAAGCAGCGCGCGTGAAATCTGCGCTCTGCTCAGCTTGTCCGCCTTGGTTGCTATAACCCGATAGGGCAGCCCCTTTTGCCGCAGAAAGCCAATCATATCAAGGTCGTCGCGCGTCGGCTCATGGCGGATATCGACAAGAAGCAGCGTGAGCAGGAGCTTTTCGGATTTATCAAAATAGCTCTGCATAAGCCTTCCCCACCTGAGCTTTTCATCCTTGGAAACGTTGGCGTAGCCGTACCCCGGAAGGTCAACCAAGTAGAAATCGCGCTTATACTCATTTTCCTTATCGCTTAATGTCAATGTGAAATAGTTAATAAGGCGCGTTTTGCCCGGCGTGGAGCTGGTTTTTGCCAGCCCCCGCCGATTGCAAAGCTTATTTATCAGCGAGCTTTTGCCCACGTTGCTCCTGCCCGCGACCGCTATTTCGGCAAGCGGCTCCGCCTGAGGCGGCTTCCAGTCCGCCATGCTTATAAGAAAGGACGCCTTACTGATTTCCATGCTCAGCCTCCGGCTGCTTGCGTGACAGCGGAAGCTGCAAGCACACCTGCGGCTTCTGCGTCAGCGCCGCGTCAAGCACCTCGCTGACGTTATCCATATACCTAATTTTGAGCTTCGACTTGACCAGGAGGGAAACCTCCTCCATGTCCTTCTCATTTTCTCTCGGGAGCAGAACCTCGTTAAGCCCCGCCCTGTATGCCGCCATAAGCTTTTCCTTGACTCCGCCTATCGGCAGCACGCGCCCGCGAAGGGTTATCTCGCCCGTCATAGCCATATCCTGCCTTACGGGGATTCCCGTAAGAGCGGAAACCATGGAGGTCGCGATTCCAACGCCCGCAGAGGGTCCGTCCTTGGGAACAGCGCCCTCGGGGACGTGGAGATGGATATCAACGGACTTATGGAAGTCGCTGTCCAGACCAAGCTCAGCCGCGTGAGAGCGGATATACGAAAGCGCCGCCTTCGCGCTCTCCTTCATCACATCGCCCAGCTTTCCTGTAAGCTCAATATTCCCGCTTCCGGGCATTATAGTGGTTTCAATTTGCAGGGTTTCGCCGCCGACCGTGGTATACGCAAGCCCGTTGACTACGCCGACGGCAGGCTCCTTCTCGGGCTTTTCGCGCAGATAGCGCGGCGCTCCTAAGTAATCGTGAAGCACCTGTGCGGTTACGGAAACGGAGTCCGTTTTGCTGTCAAGCATAGAAACCGCGCTCTTTCTGACAACCTTGGCTACGGTGCGCTCAAGCGTTCTTACGCCCGCCTCGCGGGTGTAATCCTCAATGAGCTTCTGCATAACCTTATCGCTCAGCTTTACGGACTTTTCGTGAAGCCCATGCTCCTTAATCTGCTTGGGGAGCAGGTACTTTTTGGCTATCTGGAGCTTTTCCTCCTCGGTATAGCTGGTTACCTCGATTATCTCCATTCGGTCAAGCAGCGGCGAGGGAATGGTGTCCATTGAGTTCGCCGTGGTTATGAACATAACCCTGCTCAAATCGAAGGGAATCTCAAGATAATGGTCGCGGAAGTTCGCGTTCTGCTCCGCGTCCAGCACCTCAAGCATCGCAGAGGCGGGATCGCCTCTGAAATCGCTGCTCATTTTATCAATTTCGTCAAAGAGGAAAACGGGGTTCATAGTGCCCGCGTTCTTGATTCCGTAGATGATTCTGCCCGGAATCGCTCCGACATAGGTGCGGCGATGACCGCGGATTTCAGCCTCATCGCGCACTCCGCCAAGGCTCATCTGAACATATTTCCTGCCTATCGCGCGGGCGATGGACTTGACAATGGAGGTCTTGCCGACGCCGGGAGGGCCTACAAAGCAAAGGATAGGTCCCTTCATATCCTTTTTCATCTGCAAAACGGCAAGGTACTCAATTATTCTGTCCTTCACCTTTGCAAGCCCGAAATGGTCCTCGTCAAGAATTTTTCTGGCGTGGCGCAAATCCAGCTGGTCGGGCGTGGTTTTCCCCCAAGGCAGGTCAAGAATCCACTCAACATAGGTGCGCGCAACGCCGATTTCGGGAGTCCCGGGCGCCATTCTGGAAAGCCTGTCAAGCTCCTTCTGCACCTTTTCCTTCGCTTCATCGTTGAGGGGGAGCTTCGCAAGCCTCTCGCGCAAATCCTCTACATCGGTAGAATCCTTATCGCCAAGCTCGGTTTGAATCGCCTTAATCTGCTCGCGCAGATAGTAATCCTTCTGATTCTTTTCAATCTGCTTTTTGATGCGCGCCTGAACCTTCTTTTCAACGCTTGCAAGCTCCGACTCGCGCGCCAAGATTCCGCAGAGCTTTTCAAGGCGTGTTCCGACGTCTATCTCCTCAAGAATCTCCTGACGCGCGTCCATCTGAGTCAGCACATTTGCGGCGATAAGGTCGGCAAGCGAGCCTGGCTCATCCACCTCAAGCACGGAGCGAATCGTTTCCGGAGTTACGCGCGCGGAGGACTTGAAATAGGTTTCAAACATATCGTGCGTTGTGCGGACGAGCGCCTGAAGCTCCAAATCATCGGGGTCGGTCTCTTGCTCAACTATCTCGATATCCGCCTTCATGAAAGGCTCTTCCTCGATAACGGCGCTGATGATTCCCCTGCTCTTGCCCTCGACAAGAACGCGGATATTATCGCCCGGCAGGTTCAGAACCTGCTTGATATTGGCAACGGTTCCGACCGCGCAAAGGTCGTCAAGCGCAGGCTCATCGGTTTCGCTGTCCTTCTGCGCCACAAGGAAGATGGTCTGGATATACAGCATTGCGCTTTCAAGCGCCGCAACCGATTTCTGCCTTCCCGCGTCGAAATGCAGCACCATATGTGGGAACACCATAAGCCCCCTCAGGGGCAGTACCGGCATTCTTTGTACCGGATTAATTTGTTTCTTGTTTGCCATTTGTTTTCACATCCCTTCATACCGCAGGCATATCGCAGAGCGACTGTGTAAACGGTATCAGCATATTATAGCTTTGGATTCCTCCAAATGCAAGCCCCGCAAAATGTATACAATAAAGCGTCAGAGCGCGGTAAGCTCCTTCCTCTCCTCAAGCGAAGCGCCGCTTTCAATGCTCGCGGGCAGCAGCATTGCAATAATTACCTCCTCGAGCGTTTCAACGGGCAGAACCTCGATTCCCGCCGAGCGCATTGCCTCCTGCGCGTTGCCCTTCGGAACGATAGCCCTCTTAAGCCCCGCCTTTGCCGCCGCCTCAACCTTTGCGGGCACTCCGCCGACGGGAAGCACTCGCCCGCGCACCGATATCTCGCCCGTCACGGCGCAAAGCCCGTCAACCGCCCTTCCCGTCATGAGGCTTATAAGCAGCACGGCGATTGCCGCGCCCGCGCTGGGTCCGTCAACCGGAACTCCGCCCGGAAAATTGATATGCATATCAAAGCCGTCAACGGGATAATCCATTGCGCGAAGCAGGGAAACAACGTTATCCACCGAGGCGCGCGCCATGCTCTTTCTTCTTGAGCAGCCCGAAGCGGAGCGCAGCTCCTCCTCCTCGACTATGCCGCTTATCTCAACCCTGCCCGTACCTTTTCGGCAAACGCCCTCAAGCTCCAGCACTCCGCCCTGCCCCATTCCCATAACCGCAAGCCCGTGAACGCAGCCGACCCTGCTTTCCAGAGAGATAGGCGGAAGTGAGCGCTGAGGATAGCGCCCCGAGGCGATAACCCATGAAACATCGGCGGAGGTTATCTGCTTTTCCCTGCGCATCTGCGCAAGCCCCGCGCACATCTGCACTATGTTTACAGCGTCGCGCCCGCAGGCGGCATAATCTCCTATCTGCCTTGCCTCAGCCTCAAAGAGCGCGTAGCCCGCCTTTTTTGCGCTGCCAACAGCTATTTTAGCAATCTCGCCGTTCTCAAGCGGGCGGAAGAATATCTCCATGCACCGTGAGCGCAGGGCGGGCGAAATATCCTGCGGGCTTCTTGTGGTTGCGCCGATAAGCCTGAAATCCGCGGGCATTCCGTTCTTGAAAACGTCGTGTACATATCTGGGCGTACCCGCGTCGTCGCTCCGATAATACGCGCTCTCAAACATAACCTTCCTGTCCTCAAGCACCTTCAGCAGCTTATTCATCTGAATCGGGTGCAGCTCCCCTATCTCGTCAAGAAAAAGCACTCCGCCGTGCGCGCGGGTTACCGCTCCCGCCTTCGGCTGGGGTATTCCCTGAACGCCAAGCGGCCCCGCGCCCTGATAAATAGGGTCGTGAACGCTGCCGATGAGCGGGTCGGCTATCGCGCGCTCGTCAAAGCGGACGCAGGTTGCGTCCATCTCAATAAACGGCGCGTCCTTGCGGAAGGGTGTTCCCGCGCTGTGCTTTGCGTACTCCATTACAAGCCGCGCCGCGCAGGTTTTGCCGATTCCGGGAGGTCCGTAGATTATAACGTGCTGCGGATTTGAGCCGCAGAGAATCGCCTTGAGCGAGCGGATGCCGTCCTCCTGCCCTACTATATCCTCAAAGGTCTGCGGTCTTACGCTCTCCGCAAGCGGCCTTGTGAGCGAAATTTGCCTGAGCCGATACAGCTCGTCCATTTCCCGCTGACACTCACGCGAAGCCGCGGGCGCGTTCTTCTGCTGGCGGCGAAGCTGAGTAAAAAAGAACACCGACATAATCACCGTAGCCGCGAGCTGAACAACTATCAGAAAGTATTCCAAAGAAAAACCTCCCCCTTTCATCCATGCGCATGGTTATGATGGATGAAAGAAAGAGGCGGGAATCTGGGAATGTTCGGCGTTTCCGCGCCGCGTTAGCAGTTTTTCATGAGTTTTCCGCCATTCGGACGAGCGAGCGCGTATAGCTGAGGCTCAAAGCTAAATCGTCATATGGGTTGTTTTCATACGAATTATCGTGGTCGCAGACAATCCATTCCGGATTGCACGCCATTGCGGGAGTAATCAGAACGGGATAATTTACAACGCCGTAGCCTACGGGTCTGAAGCTGAAATGCGCCTGCTCAAGCCCGCCGCGCATACCGTCCATATCGGAAACGCTGCCGATATCGGCGCCGTCATCCGCGTAATAATCCTTGAAGTGAAGGACGGGGCAGCGCTCCTTATACTCGGTAAGGTAATGCGCAGGCTCTGCGCCCGCAATCTGCATCCAGCCTATGTCGGGTTCAAGCTTGAGCTGCGGAACATCGCTCAGAACCTGCTCAAGCGCAGTCTTGCCCGACGAGGTTTTGAAGAATTCGCCGTCATGGTTATGGAAAAGCAGCTGAATCCCGTTTTCGGAAAGCGCCGAAGCGGCTTCCCTGAGCGCTGAAACAGTGCCAGAATATTTATCGCCGTCCGGAAGCGCCTCGCGGGGAAGCTTGCCGAGAGAAATATACTTGCAGCCGAGCGTTTTATGGGAGGCGATAACGCCGTCAATATCGGAAACAAGCTCGGAAAGTTCTACGAAATCGCCAAGCGCGGCAAGATGAATATTCCTGAGATGCTGCGCGATTTCTTCCGGCGGCTTGCCGAAGAAGCCGAGAAGTTCAACTCCGTCAAACCCAAGCGACGCGATGCTGCTCAGCACCCCGTAAAGATTTTCTCTGCATTTATCGCGCAATAAATAGAGCGGCGAGGCTATCCTGATCTTCTGCATACATTGTCCCTTTCACGCAAAGCGGATTATACCGATTCGGGAGAAAGCTCCCGCCCTTTAGTATAACCCGAAGCGCGAAGCAAAGTCAACGCAGAGAGATGAAACGTTTCGGCTCTTCGCCGCCCCAAGTATGCGCAAACTGAGTATTACAGTATTATCAGCCGTGGTTTACATCCTCGTTTTCATCAAATCCATTGCCAAGATCAAGCTTTTCCGAGCGGATAAAGCCGCGGACGGTCTGAGTTCCTATGGTCGTTTCGACATAGACCCAGCCGTATCTGTTCTGATACTCGCTCAGATAGGTAACGGTTGTGCCCGCAGGCAAAGTGACGATTGTTGAGAACGCGGCGGCGGGGTCATCGGTGAGCACGGCGTTTTCAAGGCATTTGACCTTTGTATACGCAAATGTGAGCATAGGCGCGTTTACCGTTCCCTTGAGCTTTGCGCCGTCAACATAGCCGACGCGGACAGAGCCGTTATTCGTTTCATACATTATTAGCAGCCAGCCGTTTTCCCAGCCCGCCGCATATATGGAGCCGTTCGTGTTGACGAGCGCCTTGCCGTTTGCTCCGCGATAGGAGGAATAATCAGGCGCGGAATAGACCTCAAGCTTTTGGTTTGCCTTGACCTCAAGATAGATGAAGCCGCTGAGAACGTCTATATCGCCGCTTTCGATGTAATCAAGATAATTCTTGCCTGCCGTGTTCTTGTCATCCAGCGAGCGCATATCCGCCCTTGCTTCCTTGATGAGCGCCTCGTTATACCACTCAACCGAGTTGAGCTTCGGGTAGCACGCCTTGCTGTTATCGCTGTTGGCGTTGGGCGTATACCACGGGCGCGAGGTGAAATAGTTGTAATATTTGCCGCCGACAACGAAGTTGAAGCCGTGGCGCGCAAATATTTCATTGAAGATGAAGCCAAGGGACTCATAGCTCCAGTCCCACAGCTCCTCATAGGTAAGCTCGCGGGTATCGCTGTCCGGAATGATGTACTGCCGTCCGGCAAGCGCGGTGGACGGAAGCAGGCAAACCAAGCCTATCAGAAGGGAAAGAGTAAGCGCCGTCAGTTTTTTCATAATGCACCTCATGTCGGTCGAATTTGTATTGCTTGTTAACGCTATTCTAGCATGAATAGCGGGAAAAGTATATTGAAAAGTGCCGCAGACCGAAGTACTTTTGAACACATATTTTCAGGAGGAAGTATGAAGGAGTCCTCTCCTTCATTGTAATCCGCTTTGGGCAGCTCTGCCGCCCCGAGGAGCGGTATCTATACCGCTTCCTTGCAGCTTTTACGACCGTGAGGCGCAGCCGAACAGCAAAAGCTGGA
>CAZUTB010000016.1:0-11372 GCA_964622905.1 uncultured Oscillospiraceae bacterium
CGTAGGTCATTTCATCGGAGGACGTGCGCGAGGTTACCTCCTCCGCGTTGGGACGATAGCGCAAAACCATTACATACTCAAGATGCTGAAAATCAACATACGGCGAAACGACGATATAGCTCTTGTTATCCTCCATCTGCCTCGTTGATGAAATAACCGTTCCGATAGGAATTCCCTTCGGAATCTCCATTCCGACGCCGCTTGTAGCGACTGTATCGCCCGGGCGCGGAAGCGAATCCGCGTCGAGATAGAACATACGGCATTTCGGCACATCGTCAATTCCGTAGGTTCCGCTTATCGTTCCCTGATCGCGTGAGGACTCTATGAGCGCCGCTATCGAAGCCTCGGAGTCGATTATGCCGCGCACCATCGCCGTATTTGCGGAGGTATTATAGGTATAACCGATAAGGCCGTCACTGTTTATGACCGCCATGTAATCCTCCACTCCGTCATTAGTGCCCTTATTTATCTGGAAAACGGCGAAATAGTTGCTCGTATCTCTGCCGATAATCGTAGCCACAAGCCCGTTCATATCGCGGTTTGCGTCCATAATTCCAAGCATTTCCTCATAGGATTGAAGCCGCTTTTCATACTCGTTATTGAGCATTGCCTGATATGTCAGCTGCTCGTTTTCAAGGCGGAGCTTATTGTATTCATACTCGATATTTGAGCGGAGCTTGAGCTTATACAGATACTGAACAACGCCGTCAACTGCCGATGAAAACACGCTTTGAATAGGCTGGACAGCGCTTGCAATCCATCTTCTCGGCGCGTCAAGAATGCTTATATCGCTGAACTGAGCGAGAACGGACATACCGACTATTGCGGCAAGCACAATGGCGATAGTTCCTCTGATAACGTTTTTAAGGCTGAAAAGCTCTTTTTTGGGAGCCTCCGGCTGACCCTTCCTCCACTTCGCCATTATTACTCCTCCCTGAAGAAGCCGCGCTTGCTTTCGCGCTCAAGCATCTCATAATGGTCCGCGAGATAGCCAAGCCCGGAAATAACGCAGTCCATGGGATTTTTGGCAAGCAGGACGGGGATTCCAAGCTCCTCGGCTATGTATCTGTCAAGCCCGAGAAGCAGCGCTCCGCCGCCGGTCAGGTGGATTCCGTTGCGCATAATATCTCCGCCAAGTTCCGGAGGCGTATGCTCCATAACCCATTGAATAAGCCCAAGCACGCTCATGCACGGGTCGCGCAGAGCCTCATAGACTTGAGTAGATGATATTTCGGAGGTCTGCGGAAGGTTCGTAACTATGTCCCTGCCGCGCACAAGCACCCTGCGCTCGGTATCCAAGGGAAGCGCCGCGCCGAGGTCAAGCTTTACATCCTCGGCAGTCCTCTCGCCTATAAGAATGTTGTGCTCGCGCTTGATATAGTTCATTATCGCGTCGTCCATTTTCTTTCCGCCGATTCTTGCGGACTTGGAAACGACAGAGCCGGTCAGCGATATAACGGCAACCTCGGTCATTCCGCCGCCGATATCTACAACCATGTTCCCCTCCGGCTCGTAAACGGGAAGCCCAGTTCCCTTTGCCGCCGCGAACACCTGCGGAATAAGGCGCACGGTTTTAGCGCCCGCAGAGCGAAGCGCCTGACGGATAACGCGCTTTTCCACCTGTGAAATATTGGACGGTATTCCGATAATAACACGAGGTCCGACAAGGTTATGCTTTCCTATCGCCTTGCGGATAAAATAAGTCAGCATAGACACCGCGATATCAAAATCCTCGATTACTCCGTCCTGAACGGGCGAAATAATCTTCCATTCCTCCTTGGCTCTGCCGACCATCATGCTGGCGTCCTCGCCGATATAATGAACAAAATTCTCCTGCCCATTGGTTTCGACAAGCGCTATTGTCGGTTCGCTGAGAACAAGCCCCTTTCCGCGCAAATAGACGCGCGTGAAGGAGGTGCCCATATCTATCGCAATATCCTGCTGGATTAAGCCCATATCTCAAATAACTCCTTATGAACAATATTCAAACGGCGTTATGCTCCCTGAGCATACGATAAGTAAGCTCAAGCGGAAGCCCGATAACACAGGAAAAGCTGCCGCAGATTTTGGGGACGAACATACCCGCGCGCCCCTGAATCGCATATGCGCCCGCCTTGCCCATGCACTCGCCGAAGGCAATGTAATCGTCAATCTCTTTTTCCGTCAGCACGGAAAACGCAACCCTGCACTCGTCAACCCTCGCGTCAATAAAGGAACGGGAGGTATCCGTGAGGCAGACGCCGGTGAAGACGGAATGCTCCCTGCCGCTCAAAAGGCGGAGCATACGGCGCGCGTCCTCCGCGTCCCTCGGCTTTCCGAGGCACTCGCCTCCTATTGCGACTACGGTATCCGCGCCGAGAATAAAGCCGACAGCTGAGCCTGTATCCGCGCCAAGCGCCTTGCGGCGCGCGTTTTCGTAAACGAGCTGAGAAGGCTCGCCGCTTTTCAGCTCCTCTGCCGAGGAGGAAACCACGGTGAACTCAATGCCGGCAGAGCTTAGCAGCTCCGACCTTCTCGGGCTTGATGACGCAAGATACAGCATATCAATCCTCCGCCGCAGACTTTTAGCCAGTACAGCAACCTATTATAGCACAACTTATGCGGCGATGAAAAGCACCTTGAAAAATCGGAATAATAAAGGCAGGCGCGAGGCAAAACATTATTTTGCAAAGTACTCTATTCCGTTCAAGGTCTTTTCAAGATACTCCAAGGAAAACTTTTTATCGCCCTTTTTCGTCAGGTAATGAGCTTCCGCAAGCTCCTGCGGGTACTCCGATAGCAGATAAACGGAATAGTCATCCTTATTCTCCCCGTAATGGGTGACAATCGGAACTACCTCATAGCTTTCTACCCTGGCTCCGCTTTCGTCCTTTACAAATTGAATTTTCGCCATTCCGCCAAGCATACATATTGATTTAGTCTGATTTGACACGAAATTTCCGAGCGAATAGATAATTGGCATTTCGTTTCCGCCGGCGCCCGTTACCGCTGCAACATCGCCCAGCACATGGCTGTGCCCGAACACCGCTATGTCCGCGCCCGCGTCAGCCGCCAGCTGCGCCCATTTGCGCGCGGCGCGCGAGGCGTCAAATTTATACTCGCTGCCTACATGGATAAATACTATAACGATATCCGCATATAAGCGCGCGCTCTTCAGCTCCACAGCAATAGCGTTTTCCGCATTTACCGTATCAACGAGATATGACTTTTTGCTCGGCAAATTGCGGTTCATAACCGCTGTGAGATTGATGACGGCGAAGCGTATTCCGTTTTTCTCAATTACAGGATATGTATAGGCGTCCTCCATTTTGTCATGTATTCCCGCTATGGCTATATCGGGATAGTTCCGCCAATATTCAAGCGTGTCAAGAACCCCGCGCTCGCCCTTATCATAGCTGTGATTATTGGCGGCAAGTATAACGTCAAAGCCCGCATCGCGCAGCGCGTCCCCAAGCGCGTAGGGCGAGCCGAAGGACGGATAGCCGCTGTAAAGCGACGGGTCGGACACAAGCATGGTTTCCTCATTGACAACCGCTATATCGGCAGCGGAAATCTCGTCCTTTATATGCGAATATATTGAAGTGAAATCATATTCGCCGTTTTCCCGCTTTGCCGAGTCAAGAATATTTTTGTGAATGATATTATCGCCGACGCAAACCATACTGACCCGACTTTCCTCAGCAAAAGCCGGAATCCGAATAAATATCAGCAGAAGCAGGAGCGAAACAAAGCGCTTCATATTGCATACCTCCATAAAAAGTACATCCATCAGATTGTAACATTTGAAGCCATAAAAAGAAAGTGAATTAAACGAAAAACCGCCGAAGCTATACTTCGACGGCTCAAAAAGAATAAAATGGAATTTTACTTAATCATACCCTTGACTGCTTCCGCGCCCTTTTCCATTGCGGCGCGGTTGATGGGGAGCAGATGCGCCTTCTTAGGTCCGAAGGTCTGCGAAAGCGCCTCCATAGCGCTGTCAATGGTGACAACCTTGGTAAGCTCGATGTATGCGCCGAGCATTACCATATTGGCGGTCTTGACGTTGCCCAGCTCCTCCGCAAGCTCGTTGCAGGGGATTCCGTAAAGCTTTACGTCGTCACGCTGAGGGACGGGTGAAATGAGCGAGGCGTTATAGAGCGCGCTTCCTCCCGCGGTTACTGTGGGAAGGAACTTGGTCATGCTCGGAAGGTTCATAAACACCGCAACGGGAGGCTCGGTAACAAGCGGAGAGCCGATGGGCTCATCGCTGACAACAACGGAGCAGTTAGCCTCGCCGCCGCGCATTTCGGGTCCGTAGGCGGGCATCCATGATACCTCGTAGCCCTCGTGAAGCGCCGCCTTTGCGACAAGCTGACCGATAAGAAGCACTCCCTGACCGCCGAAGCCGGCAACGAATAATTGCTGTTCCATATTATTCGCCCTCCTTTTCGGCGTCTATATCCTTCTTGACTCCGAGAGGATAGTAGGGAATCATATTGTCAACAAGCCACTTGAGCGCGTCCTGCGGTGTCATTCCCCAGTTGGTCGGGCAGGTGGAAAGCACCTCGACCATGGAAAAACCCTTGCCCGCGAGCTGATACTCAAACGCCTTCTTGATTGCCTTCTTAGCCTGAATGATATGCGGAACGTCATGCACGGAAACGCGCGCGATATACGCAGGTCCGTTCAGTGTGGCGAGCATTTCGCTCATCCGGATGGGATAGCCTGCGGAATTGATATCGCGTCCGTAGGGCGAGGTTGTCGTTACTTGCCCGGGAAGCGAGGTAGGCGCCATCTGACCGCCCGTCATTCCGTAAATAGCGTTATTGATGAACACAGCCGTAATCTTTTCGCCGCGGGTTGCCGCATGGGTAATCTCAGCGCAGCCGATGGAAGCAAGGTCGCCGTCGCCCTGATAGGTGAACACAAGGTTCTCGGGGTGAACGCGCTTGCAGCCGGTCGCTACGGCGGGCGCTCTGCCGTGAGCCGCCTCCATCATATCGCAGTTGAAATAGTTATACGCAAAAACCGCGCAGCCGACGGGCGCAACTCCAACGCATTTATCCTGCATTCCAAGCTCCTCAACGCACTCGGCGACGAGCCTGTGAATTATTCCGTGGGTGCAGCCCGGGCAATAGTGGAAGGGCGTATCGGTAAGCATCTTGGTCTTTTCAAATACAACTGCCATCTTACTTGCCCTCCTTCATAGCCTTAATCTTATTGAACACCTCGCGCACGGTGGGAACAACTCCGCCGTAGCGGCCGTAGAACTCCACGGGCTTTTTGCCGTTGACGGCAAGGCGAACATCCTCAACCATCTGCCCAAGGCTCATTTCAACGGTAAGGAACTTATCGGCGGTATCCGCAAGGCGCGAAAGCGCATCGTAGGGGAACGGCCAGAGGGTTATCGGGCGAAGCAGACCAACCTTGATGCCCTCCGCTCTTGCCATACGCATTGCGGAGCGGCAGACGCGGGCGGTAGTGCCGTAGGCGGCGATTACTATCTCCGCATCCTCGGTCATTTCCTCCTGCCAGCGGCATTCCTCGGCGCGAATCCTGTTCCACTTCTCATTGAGGTGGTCAAGATGCTTTTCGAGGCGGTCAGGCTCGATGATAAGGCTGTTTATAATGGCGCGCTCGCGCTTTCCATCCCAGCCGGTTGCAGCCCAAGTCTTTTCGGGCAGCTTCTTATACGGCTTATAATCGGGCATTTCGACAGGCTCCATCATTTGCCCGATAAGCCCGTCGCCCAAGAGCATTGCAGGGGTGCGGTACATATCGGCAAGGTCAAGCGCAAGCTGAGTCAGCTCAACAGCCTCTTGAACGGAAGCGGGCGCAAGCACGGGCATATAATAGTCGCCGTGTCCGCCTCCGCGGGTAGCCTGAAAATAATCGCCCTGAGAGGGCTGGATTCCGCCAAGCCCGGGGCCTGAGCGAACCATATTCACGATAAGGCAGGGCAGCTCCGCGCAGGCGATATAGCTGATGCCCTCCTGCTTTAGCGAAACTCCGGGGCTTGAAGAGCTGGTCATAGCGCGCGCTCCGCTTCCCGCAGCGCCGTAAATCATATTGATTGCGGCAACCTCGCTCTCAGCCTGCAGGAACGTTCCGCCGACCTGCGGCAGGCGCTTGGACATATATTCCGGAACTTGGCTCTGAGGGGTGATAGGATAGCCGAAGAAATAATGGCAGCCCGCCTGAATCGCTGCCTCGGCTATCGCCTCATTGCCCTTCATAAGCATTTTCTTTCCCATGCGTTTCTTCCTCCAGTATTTGTTACTTTTCCACTGTGATGACTACATCGGGGCACATACGCGCGCAGGAAGCGCAGCCGATGCACTTATCCATTTCCTTGACCGCCGCGACGTGATAGCCCTTCGCGTTGAAGGCGGAAGTATCAAGCGCTATTATCTGCTTGGGGCAGACGGGAATACAGAGCCCGCAGCCTTTGCAGCGCTCGGTGTTAAAGGTTACCTTTGCCATCCTAAAGCCTCCTCCATAGATAGTTTCGGAGTATTCTATAAATTATAGCGGCTATATCCGAAAAGTCAAACCGCATGACTGACAAATACCGCAAACCGAAGCCAAAGAACACGAAAAATGCAGAATCTAAGCAAAGGGACTTGCAAAGCGCCCGATTTTGCAGGATACATCAGCCGTTTATGTTCTTTACCGCCGCGCTTACAAGCTCCTCCGCGGATTCGCGCCTGAGCGGATACACGCGCGCAAAGTACATGAAGAAGCCGAGCATCGACCAATACACCTCATAGCCGCCCTTATCAAATTCCTCGGCGGTCGGAAGGTAGCCCGTGCAGCCGTTCGTATAGCCGCCGAGATAGAAGAATTCATCGCCGGAAAGCCTTTCCGCGTCTATTGCAAGCTCCGTCATCAGCTCGTTCGGAACTCCGCAGAGACAGCCTCTGCCAATTCTGAGGTATTGCAGCTCCGCGTTCTCCGTCTGCTCTGTGATTCCCGCCTCGTGAAGGCGCTTGACCTCGCTAAGCCATGCCGCTCCGTCTATTCCGCAGTATTTCATAGCGTCGCCCGCAACCCGCTCCGCCGCCGCGTCGTCTGGAACATCCGCATAAAAGGTCACATTTACGCTCTTAGCCTTTAGCTCCGCTCCGCTTTCAGGCTTTATACTGCCGATAACGCTCTCAACTGCGCTGAGGACAAGCTTCGCCATTTCGTCCATTCCGGAGTCGCTTCTTACAGTAAGCTCGTTGGTGTCGGGCGGGTTAAGGACGCCAGTGAAATACTTGGGCGCAACATTTCCGGAAGCGCCCTGAGTAAGCAGGACGGGGCAGCCAAAGCGCTCCGCAAGCGCCCTGCGGGCAGCGCCGAAGTAATCGGGCGAGATAAGATAGTTATCGCCCTTCAAAACATTTCCGTGAGCGGTAAGGCGAAGCAGCAGCATTGCGGGCTTGCCGCCTTCGTCAAACGCGGCGCATACGCCCACGCGCCTGTCCAAAGCGCCGTCCCCTCCCCTTCTGTTGACTCCGATATCCGCATAAGCGTTAGCCCAGCCGATTTTAACGGGCTTTAGGCTGTCTTCTATATCGGAAAGCGAGGCGAGAATCCTTTCCTCCGCCATTTCGTAATAGCCCGCGTTTGAGCAGTCGTTCGGAGCGGAATGTGTATGCGAAAAGCAGAGCATAACGCATTCCTTTTTCGTTCCGAGCCTTTTTGCAACGGCGCACCTTAAACGCGAGGAATGCTCGGTTGAAAAGCCGATGTGGTCTATTGCGATAAGGCAGGCAATTTCTGCGCCCTTACTGAAAACGGCAGAGGCAGCGATAAGCGGAGCCATAACTCCGCGCGACATTTCATCCTGCCGTCCGAAGCCTATCATCTCAACGCTTTTCTGCGGAGTTACATCCGCGCTTGCGCAGGCAAGCAGCAATTCTTCCGTAATAATCACTCCCTGCTAAAATAATTCGACGATATAATACCGCAAAAAAAGACAAGCCGCAAGCAAGTGAAATATTGACTAAATGGTAATTCGATGATATACTGTAAAGGAAGTGAAACTAAATAAGGAGAGATAAACATGAACATTTGGGGAATTATCGTAAGTCTTGCTATCGGCGCTCTCTGCGGCTGGCTTGCGGGCAAGATTATGAACACGAAGCAGACCATGCTTATGAACATCCTTCTCGGCGTTGTCGGCGGCTTTGTTTTCTCGCTCATCGCGGGGCTGATTGGCATTTCCGCATCCAACATTATCGGCGAAATCATCTTCGGAACTGCCGGCGCCTGCCTCTGCATCTGGGGCTACGGCAAAATAAAGAAGTAAGCTCAACGTAAAAAGCGCTCCGATTTCGGCAGAACCGATTTCGGAGCGCTTTTCAATTATGTAAAAGTCTCAGCGTATGCCATCAGAGCCGCCGTAGGTTTCGCGGAAAAGCCCCGCGTCCGACGGCTCAAGCCCCGCGCGCTCAAGGTGCGGGCAGGCGCCGAGGGAGGTGACCCTCCAGCCCGCTATTCCCTCTTCCCGCTCCTCCGTTACAACGCTTGTTATAGAGGTGGGCGCAACGTGAAAGCCCTGCCAGAGCAGCACGGGCGATATATTGAGAAGATGGGAAAGAATTACGAACATAACTCCGAGATGGCAGAAAAGCGTTATGCTTTTTTCGCTGCCCTTCTCTGCAAAATAAACCGCTCCGCTTTTTATATATCCATAGCGGGCAAGAAGCTCGTCAAGCCCGTCGGTTACCGTTTTATAGCACTCGGCTACATTGCTGTCCCTGTAAAGGTCTGCGGAAAGAAAGCTTCTTACGTCATAAAACGCGCCCTCGCTCGTCCAAACCCTCGGAAGCATATCCCAGCTCAGCTCGCTCTTTCCGTTAACATTCATTCTGCCCTCAAACTCCTTGAGCCAAGGGAGGATTTCCGCCTCTGCCGAAAAAGCGTCAAGCACGGGCTGCGCGGTAAGCCGCGCGCGTCCAAGCGGCGAGGTATAATAAGCGTCGGCTTCAGGCTTTCCGGAAAGGTATTCGGCAAGCGCCTTTACCTCCGCTTTTCCGCGCTCCGTCAGCGCGTCAAGCCTGTAATTCGGGTCTCCGTGGCGAATAAGGGTAAGCTTCATTTGCATCACTCCGAGGAGCCTAATTCGCCGCAAAAGCGCAAAAACCTTCCGGCGCAAAGCTGATTCTGCATCCTTAGGAAACCGGACGCATCAGGGTCTTCAGGCTTCTGTGCTTCTTTTCCTTTATCTCGTACATCATTTTATCGGCGCGGCTTATAATCTCCTCGTAACTGTCGCCCTCGGCGGGAACTGCGGTGTAAACGCCGAAGCTTGCGCTGATGATATACGGCTTTCCGCTCTTATCGTTGTAATCGCCGATTGCCCGCACTATCTGTGCAACATACTTCTCTGCATCTCCCGAATTATCGACAACGGCGAGCAAAACAAACTCATCTCCCGAAACATGAGCGCAGATATCGCCCGCATAAAGCGCCCTTTGCAGGCAGCAGCCCATTGCCTTGATTGCCTTATCGCCCTCGGAATGCCCCCAGGTATCGTTGATGGTTTTCAGCCTGTCCATATCCATGCTGATAACCATAAGGTTAAAGCCCTTCTCGCGCGCATTATCATAAAGCGCCATTCCGCGCTTCATAAGCCCGCGCCTGTTGTCAAGCCCGGTAAGCGGGTCCTGCAAATACAGGCTTTCAAGCGCGGAAACATAGCCGTTCACAATTTGATGAAGGCGCATATTTTCCATAGCCGAGCCAAGATTTGAAACGAAGGTATAAACTATAAAATCGGTAGCGTGCTCCAAATCAAACGCGATATAGCCGAAATTATTCTGCTGATAATGAAGCGGCATGAATACAAGCGGCGGCGGATATTCGTTATTCGGGCGCGGAACCTGCATAACGCGCGGGAACACGCGCTCCGGAAGCGTTCTGCCCTCGCAGAAGCCGTAAATCATTCGCATATCGTTAGGGTAGCCATGCTCGTAAAGCGCCTGCGGAACGGCGGTATCGCCCGCCTGAAGCCGCTGCTCATCCGGAAGGAAGTTTTCGTTTATCACGCAGATGTAAAGCTCCCGAAACGACCACTTATCCACAAACTCTGCAAAGCGCCTGCGGAAGGTTGTAAAGCTGCTTATTCCGGCAAGGTAGACGCTGAGGAAGCTTGCCTGCATGAAATCCTTATTCAGAATATTCTTCCGAAGGAACATTGCCGAAAGCGATTCCTGCGTGTTTTTTCTGTCGGTTTTGCAGCCGCAGCTTTCTCCGAGCTCGACCCGAGTGTCAAGGGTTATATCCATTTCCTGCTTTACTCCGCGCAGGGCGTTATGAATAAGGCTTACGGCAAGCACTCCCGCATCGTAAACCGGACGCCTCACCGAGGTGAGCATAGGCATATGAGCCTTAGCCTCCTCCGTGCAGTCAAAGCCCGAAAACAGAATGGACGAGGCATTTTCGCCTGCCCTTCTGGTAAGCTCCTCGTGGAAGCCTATCGCCATATCGTCATTGGCGCATATGACAGCGTCCGGAAGCGGAAGGCGCGAGGCGAGGATATCCGCCGCCGCGTTAGCTCCGCCCTCCTTGACAAAATTGCCGTAATAAATTCTGCGCTTATCCGCGCATAGCCCAAGCGAGGAAACCTCGTCTATAAAGGCGTTAAGCCGTTCATTCGCGACCTCGTTGTTTTCGGGACCCGAAATGAAATCGAAAACGCGCGCGTTATGCTCCTTAAAGAAATGGCGAACGAGCATCCTTATGCTTATTCCGTCGTTGAAGCTAAGGTTCATAGCGCCGTCCATCGGATAATCAATGGATACTATCGGAAGCCTTCCGATATGATTGCTGAGCTCCTTCAGAAACGGCGATTCCTCAGGCGAAACGAAGGTGGACGGAAGCACGACAACGCCCGAAAGCGAGTCCAGAGAGGGCAGGGAAAATATGTTGCTCTCGCCGATATATGCGCTCAGCAGCTCCTTATTCTCCATCTGACCTATGCAGTTATAAAACATAAGCTGACAGCCGCATTCACGCGCCCGCTTATGCATTCCGACGCACAAATCGGCTTGATACTGTTTATTAATTCCCGCCATGAAAACACCGATGACGCTTCTGCTCACAGCAAGCCCTCCGGCAGACATTTCTGCCAAACCCTTGTTAAATACTCGTAAGTAAAAGGAAAACCGAAATGGCAGGGGCGCAAACGCCGATGCAAAAGATTCGTCTGCTGAATCTCTATATAAAACAGTATAAACTAAAAAATAAACAAATACAAGCCTTCGCTGCACGTCTGCTGTGCAGACGCTCCGCTCTCGGAGCAAGTATGCTTAGCGCACTTGCTCCGGTTTTCAGCGTTTTCCTGTTCGGCTTCGCCTCACGGTCGGAAAACGCTGCAAGGAAGCGGGATAGATACCGCT
>CAZUTB010000017.1:0-1518 GCA_964622905.1 uncultured Oscillospiraceae bacterium
TTTTCTCCGGCAGCGGCACTCCGCCTGTCGGGCTTGCGCTCGAAAGCACAAAGGTGAATGCTTTTCCGCTTCCGTTGCCCACGCCGGTAAGCTTTTTCTGCACATTAAAGGTGTACTCAGCCGAGTTGCCGATAATCAATGAGCCGTTAGAGGCAATTCCTCCGCCATAGACGGCGGTATTGTTATAAATATCAAGCGTTGCTCTTGCCTGAGCCTTCTGCTGATCCTCGTCTGTAGAAATGGATTTTAATGAATACGAATCAGGAGAGTTGACGATATTGCGTATCGGAACACCGGCTGCAGCGCTGTAACGCGGAATAGAGGTATCCGGATGAGGGTAGTCCTGTGCCTCAACTTTTAGGACTCCGCCGTCCTGATACCAGTTTTCCAAGCCGCCGCCAAGCATGGAATCCGTAACGGTTGTAGTAAGCTTGGTATTATCCGGCGGAACAACGTTGACATAATCATCGCCCGCTTCATTTGTCGCCTTGTTCCTGAAAACTCCCGTGCTTTCGCCAAGATAGATTACCGCGCTTCCCCTTTGGCACGACCAAACACCGCCGCCCTGCTTATCCGCTGTGTTATCCCTTACTACTACATTGCTGAGGCGAAGCACATATGGTTCAGAGGTTACATAAATGCCGCCGCCATGACGTTCCGCCGTATTCTCCGCGATAGTGCCGGCGATTATCTTTACATTATTCGACATAACGAACACACCGCCGCCCTCGCCGCCGTTGGCGTTTGTCATATATGCGGTGTTTCCGGTAATTTTTCCGTCGTACATAGTGAAGATTGCCGGAAAGTAGGTTTCCCAAGCGATTGCCGGCTGAGTACCGATAGTTCCCGCTGCATCCTTATATTGTATAGTACCATACTGCGTGGCAAACATATCATTAACGGCAACGCCGCCACCGTAGTAATAAGATTTGTTACCGGAAATTTCACCGCCGCTCATGTTAAATTCACTGCTGCCGCGTACATAAACGCCGCCGCCAAATCCGGAATTTGTATTGCCATATACTTTATTGGCAGTATTATTCTTTATAACGCCGGCGGTCATTGCAAAGGTTGCTCTAGAATATATGTCCACCGAGCCGGTCCTTGGGTCTGCGCCATAAAGATAGACGCCTGCGCCGCACAGCGCCGTATTTCCCGAAATCTCGCCGCCGTTCATTTTAAGGGTTTGCTTTTTTGCAGTTGCCTCGGTGCTGCCGTTTTTATAAGCAAACAGGAGGATTCCGCCCGTTGAACCGGTTTTGTCCGCGGTATTATCCTTTACAGAACCGCCGCCCAAAGTAAACGAGGTTCCGTTTCCAAAGGCATATACGGTTGCCGAGTATGTGGGTACGATTTTGTTATTGGAGATTTCGCCGCCGGTCATTTCCGCGGAAGCCTTATCGCCGTACAGAAACAGAACGCCGTTATAGTAGCTGCCGCCTATTGTATTCGCTGTGATTTTGCCGCCCTTTATAGCAACCTTGCCGCCAGCTTGCTGCAAGATTACACCGTTGTAAT
>CAZUTB010000017.1:1528-4912 GCA_964622905.1 uncultured Oscillospiraceae bacterium
ACTGTTGCTTGTAATACTGCCGCCCGCAAGCGTCAATGTGCCTCCGTTACTCACGCAAAAAGCGCCGTTGGCAGTTTTTACGGTTATGCTTGCGCCGGTGAAGGTGCCGTTCCTGATAATTACATCGCCGCCGGTTTTAACAAAGCCGACGCCGTTTTTATCGGGCTTTAAGGTAAGTCCCGAGCCGTCAAAGGTGAGCTTCGAGAGGGGATCCAGTTGGAACATATATGTAATAGAGGAGGGAGTGCCGCTCGGGAAGCTCGCGCCTGCCGAAATGGTGGCTGTGTCTCCGTCCGCCGTCTTTATGGTGATGTCCTTTTGATTGTAAATATCAGCCGTTGATTCGCACGAAACATTACCGCTGACATAAATCGTTGCAGCGCTGTTTGCGGGAGCTGCCGCAACCGCCTTATTGACGGTTTTATACGGCGCTGCTTCCGCGCCCGTTCCCGTTGAGTCATTGCCGGCAGAGCTGACGTAGATGACCGTTTCGACAGCGGCGCTCACGGGAATAAAGCAAACGCAAAGCAGGATGACTATAGCCAGCGCAAGAAGCAGACCCTTCAGACCCACGCCGCAGAGCGACATCCCGGATTCATCTCGTGTAATCATATTTTTTCCCTCTCCGACTTTATCTCCGGCAGCCGCCCTGCTCTCCCCTGCGCCTAACCCAAGGTTAGCAGCAGAGCTTCTCTCGGCAGCAGCCTGTATAAGTAAAATCATTATACAAAATGCGCACTGCCGCCAGCCTGCCGCCGGACTGCCATATGACTGCCATATTTGTACGGACAGAAAAATTTAATAAAAATGTAACACTTTGCCGCCCGACTGCCCTGACGAATAGCTGCCCGCGCGCAATATATTGAGCCGCAAAAGCGCCTAAATTCTTGACATCCAAGCTCTGCTGATACATAATAAAGGCATAAGGCAAGGACGAAAAACCCTTGCCCTCAGCAGCCGCCTGCGCCTTCACCGATGACGGGAGCGGCGCGCAGTCGGGCACAGTACATCCTATAAAAAGTATGCACGGCAAAGCCGAGGCAAACGATGCATTAAGGAGTCAGCCTATGAGAACAATCATTGTGGATGACGAACGCTACGGGCTTGAACGCTTTCGCATGGAAAGCAGGGATATTGAAGATATTGAGATAATTGCCGCGTGCAAGAACCCGCTGGATGCATTGGCGCTTGCCAAGCGTGAAAGAATCGAGCTGGCATTTCTCGATATTCAGATGCCTGAGATGAACGGGCTGGAGCTATCCGACAAGCTGCGCGAAATCTATCCCGATATGATAATAATTTTCATCTCCGCCTATGAGGAATATATGCAGGACGCCTTCACAAAGCGCGGAGCGGACTACTACTTAGTTAAGCCTTACACAAAGGAAGAAATCACCGCCGTTATTCAGCGTGCAAAGCTGTTATCCAAGCGCTTCGCCAAGCGCATTTATATAGAAACCTTCGGGCGTTTCAATGTGTACGTGGACGAAAAGCCGCTGCAGATTGCAAGCTCGGACGCAAAGGAGCTGCTTGCGCTGCTGGTTGACAGAAAGGGAACCTCCCTCAGCAACAAGGAAGCATTTGAAATAATGTATCCTACGCGGAGCTTTGACGACCCCAGCAGCACCGTGCTGTACAAGGCGATTCGCCGCTTGAAGGACTGCCTGACGGAAGCGGGAATAGACGAATTGGTAAAGCAGATAACACCCGGCGAGCACTGCGTTAACACAGACCTTTTCGACTGCGATTACTATCAGTTCCTGAACAACGACAGCGCCGCAATTCGCAAATTTGACGGCAAGTATATGTACAACTGGGACTGGGGCGCAGTAACCGCTTCGTATCTGCAAAAGCTGAAAAACCGCGCAGACAAGGCGCTGTTTACGAATGCGTGAAATAAAAGAAGCGGCATTCCTAATGCCTATATAAAAGACGCAGGCTTATCAAATCTGTTAAAGGACGCAAGCTTTATAGCCTGCGTCCTTTTGTTATTGCTGTTTATTCGTTTTGCTCGTTTTGTTCGTTTTATTCACTTTGTTCGTTATCATTGCTCCCGCAGCTGCTCGCGCTCTATGGTCTTTCTGTACTCGCCCGGGGTGGAGTGATAGGTTTCCTTGAACCTGCGAATGAAATACTGCGAGCTTCTGTAACCCACCTGCACAGCAACCTGCTCAATGCTTGCGTCCGTACAAGCTTGGTCATTGATGCGAGGCTATGACCGTATCTGCCGCCTGCGGCGCATGAAAAGCAGTGGACGCAGCGACGCTTCTGTATCTGCATAGTAACCGTCATTTTTCATCTTTCCATGAAGACTGCGCTCCGATTATGCCGCCGCTTCAAAGGCAGATTCCCACCGCAAGGCAAATCAAAAGCGGCAGTATCAGGGCGACAGCTTTCAAGGCTTTCTTCGCGGTATCGCCGCATTTTGCCTTGAGCAAAAGCTTTTGCAGATAGTAAAACAACGCCGCGAACAGAACTATCATCGCAACCGTTTCCAGTACAAATACGGCGATTGGCTTCGTTTCATCAAAAAGTACAAAATGCGTTGTCAGAAAGAGATAGCTCGCGATTTTCTGCTCTATGAAGGCGTGAATGCCGTACACGGACAGCCCGAGCGTGAGAACGCGCGCAAACGCTTTTGCCATAGCGCTCTTTATGTGCTTAGCAACAATTCCCGCGTGCAGCCCGATATGCACAGACATCAGGATAAGGCTCCAGTAAGACGCAAGCAGGTGCAGCTTCCTTGCAAGCATCATGCTGCCGCCGATATTCAGCCATTCAAACGCAAAGCCGCTCATTATGATTCCGCTTGTCATCAGGGCTAGAATGTCCGCAGCAAGCAGCAGGTTAATAACGGAGCTTAAGCACCGCACGGGCGTATACTTGCCATAAAAAAGCGCGCCCCACCAGCGGCAGTTGATTATGTGATGCAGCACAAACACGACGAACGCCGCCGTTCCGAGCCACTCATGTATCTGCTGCCCCATAAGCATTTCCGCCATCAGCGCGGGAAGCAGGAGCAGCAGGGCTATATCGACCGAGATTCTTAAGGGTCTTTTCACCTTCCGCACCTCGCCCGCTTGCTTAAAGCGCGATATCAAGCCCAAGACTGCTTATCCACTCCGCGACGTCGCTCTGAGAGGAGCTGCTTTTGAGCCTTTTTCCGGTAATCCAATCGGCGCCTTCTGCAAGCTCCTTTATGCTGCGGTCGTTATGCCCGCTGCCGCCCGAAGTGGAGAAGGTCACAACCGTTTTGCCGGTAAAATCGTAGCTTTCAATGAAGGTGGAAACGATTCTGGGCGCTTCTCCCCACCAAATCGGATAGCCGACGAACACAATATCATAGTCCGCCATATTTTCGACGCTTCCGTTGATTTCGGGGCG
>CAZUTB010000017.1:4922-11321 GCA_964622905.1 uncultured Oscillospiraceae bacterium
AGGGGTCGTCCATCTCCTTGTTTGCGCGGCAGCCGCTGTTGTTATAGTTGAGGTCTGCCGAAGTATACAGCTCTGCGGGGACGATTTCATAAAGGTCCGCGCCCATAGCGTCGGCGGCATACTCAGCCAGCTTCTTGGTTGTTCCCGTTGCGGAAAAGTACGCGACAAGAACTTTTACCGTATCATCGGAGGTGTCAGGCGAGCCGCCCTGCGCGCTGTCCGGAAGGTCACTCGCGCCTGCGCATGCCGTAAAGGAGAGCATAAGCGCCAAAGCCATCATAATAGCAATAATCTTTTTCATTTTTTTACCCCATTTCATTTTTACAGATTCATTCCGCTAATCCAGGCTTTCACGGCGGAGGCGCTTTCATTTGCGCTCATCCTTTTGCCTGCTTTCCATTCTGTGCTGCCCGAGCAGCATTTTGCGAGAACCTCTTCGGTTTTTCCCATTCCGCTGCCGCCGGAGGTAGCAAAGGGAATTACAGTTTTTCCCGAAAAATCATAGCTTTCAAGGAAGGTGTTTACAACCGTAGGCGCGACATACCACCAAATCGGGAAGCCGATAAACACGGTGTCATAATCGCCCATATTTCCGACCTGCGAGGCAATCGCGGGGCGGGAGTCGGGATTGTTCATTTCCACGCTTGAACGGCTCTTGCTGTCATGCCAGTTCAAATCCGCAGCAGTATAGGGCTTTGCGGGCACTATCTCAAAAAGGTCCGCGCCCGCCGCCTCGGAAATGGTTTTTGCAAGCCGCGCGGTTGTGCCGCTTGCGGAGAAATATGCCACTAACGCTTTTTCCATTTTGTTTTCCTCACCTTTCTTGTTTCAGTAAATCAGTAATTCTTTCAATGTACTTTGCGGCGTTTTTCTCATCGGCGCTAAGTCCCGAATAGGCTTCCGTTTCCTTGGCATATATTGACGCAAGCAGGGAATCCGCATATTCCTTGCCGCTCTCGGTAAGCAGCACCGTCATCTCGCGGCGCTTCCCCTTGATAGGCTCAAGCCTGACGTAGCCGCCGCTCTTAAGCTCCGCCATAACGGTGTTGACCGTGCTTTTCGGAAGCGACCAATCCACGCAGATTTCTCTTTGCGTATGCTCCCTTCCGTCGTTCATGGCATAGAGAATCCAAAGCAGCGTAGGCGAAGCAACTCCGCTTTCCTTCGCAAAATCATCGTACAAAGCGTCAACCCGATACAGCGCCTTTCCAAAGCCATAGAAGAATTCCTTCGCATCCATCAGGACAGCCTCCCGTTTCAATAGTTCCGTACCGTACTTTTGCATTGTAGTACGATATTGAACTCTTGTCAAGAGGGCAAAAACGCATTTGCTCCGAACGCGAAGCGTTCTTTTTGGGGGAAGTAAAGAAGGGGCGCACACACCTTCTTTTGTAATCCGCTTTGGGTGGCTTTGCCGCCCCGAGGAGCGGGATTTATCCCGCTTCCTTGCACCATTTTCCGACCGTGAATCCATAGGATGAACAGTAAAATGGTGAAAACTCGGCGTGCGTCTGCCCTAGCAGACGTGCGCCGAAAGCGTAGCGAAGCGCACAGCTCTCGGATTGACATGAGGCGAGAATAAATATATAATAATCGCGTTATCAGTCGGAGTGGCGGAATGGCAGACGCAGGAGACTTAAAATCTCCCGGGCAACCGTGCGGGTTCGACCCCCGCCTTCGACACCAGTTGGCTGCCGCCGAATTTATCAGCGGCAGCCGTTTAATAATCGGATATGCATGAAAGGAAGATGCTTCATGAGGATAAGCGAATGCTACCGCCCCGGACGGGTCGTTTTCTCCGTTGAAATCTATCCGCCGAAGAAAGAAACAGGGAGCATTGACCGAATATACGGAACGGCTGAGCGGCTTGCAGAGCTGAAGCCCGACTTTATTTCCGTTACCTACGGAGCGGGCGCGAACCTTGCGGATAACTCAACCTGCGAAATAGCCTCCAATATAAAGACGCGCTTCGGAATAGAAACCGTTGCGCACCTGACCTGCGTAAACTCAACGCGCGAGGAGGTTTCCATAATGCTCTCCCGCCTTAAGGAGGCAGGAATTGAGAATGTTATGGCTCTGCGCGGCGACATAAACCCGAATATACCGCCAAAGAACGTATTCCGCCACGCCAACGAGCTGGCGATAGCGATTCAGCGGCAGTGCGATTTCTGCATTCTCGGCGCATGCTACCCAGAGGGGCATTACGAGAGCAAGTCGATAGACGCGGATATAGAAAACCTTAAATACAAGATAGGCGCGGGCGCGGAGGTGCTGATAAGTCAGCTTTTCCTCGACAACTCCGTATTTTACCGTTTTATGGATAAGATACGCGCGGCGGGAATAACCGTTCCTGTAAGCGCGGGCGTTATGCCGATAGTCAAGGAAACGCAGATAAGCAAGACGATAGCGCTTTCCGGAACGAGCCTTCCGCATGAGTTTACCGCGCTTGTTGGGCGCTTTGAGCATGACCCGGAAAGCTTGTACCGGGCGGGAATGGATTACGCGGCGGCGCAGATTAACGACCTTATCGACCACGGAGTTGACGGAGTGCATATGTACTGCATGAACCGCTCGGCGGCAACCGCCGAGATATACGCAAACACCTTTGCAAAGCGCCCCGAGGCGAGAATCCGATAATAGCATGGAGGCGGCGGAATGTCTGAAATACTTATTCTTGACGGCGGACTTGGAACGATGCTGCAAAAGCGCGGAAATATGTCGCGCCCCGAGCTTGCGTGCTTTGAATGTCCCGAGCTGCTGACGGAGATACACCGCGAATACATCGAAGCGGGCGCTCGGGTTATCTGCGCAAGCACCTTTTCCGCCAACGCGATAAAGCTTGAGGGCACGGGCAGGAGCGTTCGGGAAGCGGTTTTTGCGGCGATTGCCTGCGCAAAGAAAGCCGCCGAGGGCACGGATGTCAAGGTTGCGCTTGACGTAGCCCCCTTAGGGAAGCTGATGCAGCCCGCGGGCGATATGACCTTTGAGCGCGCCTATGAGCTTTTTGCCGAAATGATGACGGCGGGGCAGGAAGCGGGCGCGGATATTATCTACCTCGAAACGCAGACGGACCTGCTCGAAATCAAGGCGGCTGTGCTTGCGGCAAAGGAGCATACAAGCCTTCCCGTATGGGCGAGCATGACCTTTGAAAAGGGCGGAAGAACGTTCACAGGCTGCTCGCCTGAGGCTATGGCATTAACGCTCACGGGGCTTAAGGCGGACGCGCTTGGAGTCAACTGCTCGATGGGTCCCTCCGAGCTGCTGGATATATTCAGGCGCATACGCTCCTGCACAGACCTTCCGCTTATAATAAAACCGAACGCGGGGCTTCCCGACCCCGAAACGGGCAAGTACAGCATAAGCGCCGCCGAGTTCGCGAAGGAGCTTGAGGGCTATCTTCCCTACGGAGTTTTCGCAATGGGCGGCTGCTGCGGAACTACGCCCGAATACATAAGCGAGATTAAGAAGCGTTTTGCTAGTGCGAAATCCGAAAAGCCGAAATATGAAAGAAAAACGGCATTCTGCTCCGCCTCAAACGTGATATACGCAGACCATGTTGCCGTTATAGGCGAAAGAATCAACCCGACAGGCAAAAAACTCTTCAAGAAGGCGCTCCAAGAGCATGACATGGACTACATAATAACTCAGGCTATAGAGC
The DNA here is from genome assembly GCA_964622905.1 of uncultured Oscillospiraceae bacterium. GTDB lineage: Bacteria > Bacillota > Clostridia > Christensenellales > Aristaeellaceae > STF2-37. The sequence continues at coordinate 8,581 of CAZUTB010000017.1, forward strand.
AGCAGGAGGCGGGCGCGGAGCTGCTGGACGTGAACGTCGGCTTGCCCGGAATCAACGAAAAGGCGATGATGACGGACGCTGTCAGGGTTTTGCAGGGCGCGGTGTCCCTTCCCCTGCAAATTGACAGCGCGGACAGCGCGGTTATAGAGGCGGCGCTGAGAATCTACGCAGGCAAGCCCATAGTCAATTCCGTCACGGCGGAGAGAGCGCGGCTTGACGCAATCCTTCCGCTCTGCCATAAATACGGCGCGGCGGTAGTCGGGCTTACGATGGATGAAAACGGAATCCCGCAGAGCGCCGAGGAGCGCTTTGAAAAGGCGCAGATTATCGCAAAAGCCGCCGATGAATACGGAATCCCGCGCGAGGACTTGATTATAGACTGCCTTACGCTCACGGCAAGCGCTCAGCAGAAGGAGGTTATGGAAACCCTCCAAGCCATCGGGATGGTTAAGGAAAAGCTATCCGTTAAAACCGTGCTTGGAGTATCAAACATAAGCTTCGGGCTTCCAAACCGCGAGCTTGTCAACAAAACCTTCCTGACGATGGCGATGACCGCAGGACTTGACCTGCCGATAATGAACCCGAACAACGCGGAAATGATGAGCGCGGTGAGGGCTTTCCACCTGCTTTCCGGCTACGATGAAAACTGCATGGACTTTATAGCCCGCTATCAGGGCGCCGACGCAAAGCCGCAGGCGCAGGGCGAGAAGCGAACGCTCTATGACTCGGTGCTTAAGGGCTTGAGCCGCGAAAGCGCAGAATGCTGCGAGGCGGAGCTGCAAACGCGCGAGCCGCTTTCAATAGTTCAGGAAACATTAATTCCCGCGCTCGACAAGGTTGGCGAGCTTTTCGAGAGCGGCAGGCTTTTCCTTCCGCAGCTGCTCAACTCGGCGGAGGCGGCGCAGAGCGCCTTTGAGCGGATTCGCCTGCACTTCGCTAAGTCGGGACGCAAAAGCGAAAAGGGCAAGGGGCCTGTGATAATCGCAACGGTTCAGGGCGACATTCACGATATCGGCAAGAACATCGTCAAAACCGTAATGCAGAATTATGGCTACGAGATGATTGACCTGGGCAAGGATGTTGCTCCCGAGGCGATTCTGAAGGCGGCAAAGGAAACGGGCGCGAAGCTGATAGGCTTGAGCGCGCTGATGACGACAACGCTGCCTGCTATGGAAAAGACGATAGCGCTATTGCGCAGGGAAGGCATCACAGCGAAGATTATGGTCGGCGGCGCTGTGCTTACCAAGGATTACGCCGAAAAAATCGGCGCGGACTATTACGCTAAGGACGCAAAAGCGAGCGCGGACATAGCCAAAGAGGTTATATGGTGAGATAGAGATTGCGGTGCAAACTGCAATATAGTTCAGCAGCCGCCAATCGAAAGGTTTACACCTTCGGTTGGCGGCTACTGCGATCTATAAGCTCATAAGTGAAGACGAATTCAAGTGCTACCTTTAGCGAATCAATTCACCATTGAAGTCAATTTCATAGAAGTTATCGTTAAAGTCATAAAGCTTGATAGATTCATCACATAGCTCAAAAGCAGTTTTTCCGGTAACGGCTACAAAAATATCGGCTTCCCCAAACTCCCATACTATATTAAGCTCGAAATCCAGCATCGTTATCTCCAATTCCCCATAGATGAGATAACCACGTTGTAACCTATAGATCTCAAAATTACACCCAGTACAATCAAGTTCTTTGCACGCAATTACCGAACCATCCAACACGTTTATTTGTGTGATGGTTTGATCTTGCAGAACCGTTAAAGCATCTTTCTCTAATACAGCACAATTTGATTCAATGCTGTAACAACTACCAATCAAAGCGATAGTGAATTGTTGATAAAATAAATCTATTGTTATGGAAAAGACTTTGGTCAAATAATCAATTACTCTATTATCGGTATTAATTACCATGCTTCCTCCGTGTTTTTCGTTTGCTGCCAAGGCAGAGCGCAAGCTGTCAATTCATCTGTGAGAAGCTCAGGCTGTAACGGCGGGGAATTTGAAGTTTACTCTATACCCTTATAAAAGGCTTGTATCTGTTCGGCCAATCTTTCCGGCGCTTCTCGATTGACCTCATGCCCCACATCATCAAGCAAGCAAAGCTTTGCATTTTGCAAGCGGTCTGCCAACTTGATAGATGCATTTTTGTTTGCAGAATCTTTGCCGCCACAAACCACTAAGGTTGGGCAACTAATTTTTGCAAGCGACCGACTAAAATCCAAACCCGACATTGATTTGCATAGCAGAATCACCTCCGCCTTGCAAAATCCTGTCTGTGCGAACATGGAATTTGGCATCAAATGTAAGATTGCATTTTGAAATCGCAGCAAATTCTTTGGCGTTTTATACCGGGCAGCAATCAGCACAAGAGAATTGACGTTTTCAGGGTGTTCAATTGCATAGTTCAGCGCCATAACGCCGCCAAGCGACAATCCGCACAAATCAAGCCGTTCTCCAAGACTGCTGCAAGTATCCGAAAACATCCTGTATAGGTTCTGATAACTCACGTCGATTCCGTGCGCAAAGTCTGTAATGCTTGGGCATATTACATTCTCTGACAAAGCAAGATACCGAATGGTTTGCTTCCAATCAGCCGGCGTTTGCCCCAATCCATGCACATAGATAGGCTTCATTTTCTTCTCCCTGACATTTTATCTGTATGCCTGAAAAATTCGCAAGCTGTTACTTGCACAAAAGAATGCATTCCTCGGTAATCCTGTTTATTTCGTCCTC
>CAZUTB010000018.1:0-11301 GCA_964622905.1 uncultured Oscillospiraceae bacterium
CCGAAAGCGAGCGCTTCATAAGCGTGAGATATTTCTCAAGCTCCTCCTCGGGAAGCGACGCGGGCGCATACTCAAAATCGGAGATTATTTCGCCGTGGCTGCTGACGTACAGCCCGCGAAGCATTGTAAGGCTGTTCTTTTCGGGGTTTAAGCGCCGCTTGATATCGGCAATATCCTTTTGATTCATGTTGTTCTCCTTGCGTTAAGCGTTATTTAAGCTGCCCCTGCTTATCTGTACGAGCGGAATTTCGGCTTCGGAACGCGCTTTCTTTCCACCTTGTTCTTCTTCCGCCGCTTAAGCAGCCTGCGGAGCAGAAGTATTATGAGAATGAGCGCCGCCAGAGGAATAAGCACATATTCCAGAGAAAAGCGGGGCAGAGGATTCTTGTCGGAGTAGGTATAGGATTCAATCTGCGCAAGCGTCGGCGGAACATCCGTGCGCGCGTCTACCGCCCTTGTTGCCACAAGCGCGTACTCGACCGCATCGCCGCCTGCGGGGTAATAGGTGAGCGTTCCCATCTGCTCTCCCGAGGCTACCGGAGCGGCGAAATCCCGCTGATACTGCACTACAACCTCGCTTTTGAAGCTGTAAGCCAGCGCGTCAATTTCGTCCTGCGTTCCGGTTATATAGCATTCCTTGCTGGAAAGGAGCTTTAAGCTCAGCTGCAATTTTCCCAGCTGAGTGTCGTTTTCCGAAAATCCGGAAATATCAACCGTAAACGGATTTCTGTCGAAAAGCTCCTTTGGAGTAGCGGAAATGTATTGCGTAAAGCCGTACTCAAACAGCCTTTTTGAGTCCGACCAGCGCCCGTTTACCGTTGTGTTCATAACTACCGCGATAAGGTCCACTCCGTCCCTCGTTGCGGAGGAAACAAGGCAGTAGCCCGCGTTGTCGGTTGTTCCGGTCTTTATTCCGTTCGCGTAGGCGTAGTAATGGTTGCTTTCTGTCTTTGTGCTTTCAACAAGCAGCTCGTTTGAGGTATTGAGGCTCCGCGCCTTGCTCAGGTTCGTCTTCGGCACGGTGTAATTCGCTGTCCGAGCCATTCTTGCAAAGCTTTCGTTTTCCATACAGTAGGCGGCTATCGTCGCAAGGTCCTGCGCGGTGGTGTAATGCCCGTCCTCGTCAAGTCCGCTCGGATTGGTGAAATGCGTTCCGGTGCAGCCAAGCCTGTAAACAAAGGAATTCATCAGCTCAACAAAGCTGCCGACAGAGCCGGAAACATATTCGGCAACCGCGATAGCCGCGTCGTTAGCGGAGCGGAGCATAAGCGCGTACAGCAAATCCTCAAGCGGAAGCTCCTCGCCCGCCAGCAGCTTTATATTTGCCGCGTCCTCGGGTATGTTCAGCGCGTTTTCGGATACAACGACGCTGTCCGTAAGGCTTCCGTGCTCAAGCGCCAGAATCACCGTAACCATCTTGGTTGTCGATGCGGGCGCAATAGCCTTATCCGCGTTCTTTTGCAGCAGCACCGTTTTGCTCTTGCTCTCTATAAGCAAAGCCGAGGAGGCGTTAATCTGCTCCGTGGTCAAATCCTGCGGGCGGTTTGCGTTGTAATCGTCGGCGGCAATTGCCGCGCCAAGCGGTGAAAGCAACGCTGCAAGGATAAGCAGCATTGAAATAATCAGCGCCGCAGCCTTTTTCTTGATACCCGTTTTCACCGCCTCCTTTGCCAAAATGAATCCGCTAATTATACCATGCAAAAGCGCCTGTGTACACGCCGAATTTTATTCCTCTGCGCGCATTTTTCCCGATATTGCGAAATGCTTTTCGCCCTCCGCAGCCGTTCCGAGCATTCCAAAGCTGTCCCATGTATCCGAAAAGCGGAGCGTTATCTGCGCTTCGGGCTTTATTTCCTTTACATAGTCAACCTTGAGCAGCGCTATTTCCCGCTTCTCTATAGAATAGGTGTCGAAATTTTCCATAAGCCAGGTTATATACGAGGTGTTGTTGACGTGCATATTCTCGTCAAGGTCGGTGTACCTTGCGCGCCGCGAAACGGTTATGCCGTCCTCCTTCGGCAGCTCTGCGCCGGAGGGCAGAGGAAGCGGCGCATCCAGCTCGAAGCTAGGCATCTCGATGCCCCTCTGCTTCGGGTCTGCCATAACGCGCTTTTCAAGGTCAACTATAAGCCACAGCTCTGCGGCGCAGCCAATCTGTTCTCCGTTTGCGTAAATCATAAAGAATCTTGGCGCAAAGAAATGCCGCATTTTCCCGGGCCATGTGTTTATCTTTACCTCGTCGCCGATTTTGGGGTATTTGTCCATGTGCAGCTCCGCGCGGCTGAGTACCCAGATTACGTTCTTTTTAAGCAGCGGCTCTCTGCCGACGCCTAAAACATCGGAGTGCGCGGTCGCCGCGTCCTGCATCATTACGAATATTCTGTCCGCGCGCCAGCGCCCGTAGCAATCCACATCCTCGGTTGATAAAACTTTGGAAAAACTGTATATCTCCTGCAACAAAATCGCCTCCATCAGCGTTAAATATAGTACCGCGCCGCCGCCGTGTCAAGTCGCAGGGGCTTCCCGCCGCCGCGGCGCCCTTCAGCAAAGATTGACACCTTACATCGGTCTGGGGTAGAATACGGGCGTCGATATTTCTTGTATCTGCCGCTATTTATAGAAAGTTACGGAGGGTTATCCTGTGAAGAAAATCTGCTTTCTCGCGCTGATTCTTTTAATATGTGCGTTTCTTCTCCCTGCGCTTGCGGATGGGGCTGTAACCGGAAGCGCGTATGTGGACGCCGATATGAGCGGAACGCTTGAGGCGGAGGAAAGCCCGCTTTCCTATCTTTATATAACCCTTTATTCCGTAAGCGAGAACGGCGAAATGACCTCTGTTAAGACCGTTCAGACGGATGAAAACGGCGCTTTTGCCTTTGACGGCGTTCCGTCCGGAACGTACCTGCTCTCCGCTCCGATAAGCACGAATATGCTTCCTCTCGGCGGAGCCATTATGATTGACGGCAGCGACGGCTCATCGTATCAGGGGCTTCCGTTTGCCGTAGAGGACGGAAACGCGGTTTGCGATATCCGCGTTTATACTGAGGAAAGCCAAGCGCCCGAAGCGGAAAGCGGTATTACAACCAGCGTTGACGTTGAAATCTTCTGCGACGACAACAATAACGGCACGCGCGGCAAATACGAAACCGGCGACCTGCTTATAGGCTCAAAACTTACGCTCTACCGAGTGGAAAACGGCGAAAAGACTGTCTTTGCCGAAATTGAAAAAGAAACCCAGAAGGACGTTTCCTTTGAAAATGTGCCTTCCGGCGAGTATATTTTAGGCGTTATGTTCCCAGAGGGCTTCCTTGTAACAAGACCTGCGGATAACCCCAAAGGCTCAAGCCAGCTTATGCTTGGCGGCGAGGATTCCCGCTACGGCGAAACCGAAGCCTTTGCCGTCAGCGGCTCTCCCGTTGCTATTAAGGCGGCGGCTGTTCCCAACGCGCAGCTTTCGTTCATGTTCTGGGCGGACGATAATAACGACGGATATTTTTATGACGACGGCTCTGAAAGCGGGCTTGCGGGAGTTACCGTTACTGTAACCCACAACACAACGGGCTATGTTCAGGAAAAGGTAAGCGACGAAACCGGAAAGGTCGTCTTTGACGCCCTGCGCGCAGGACGGGTAAACGTTCATATCGCCTATCCCGACGGCTTCGTTTTCTCCGCCAACGTGAGAAGCATCAACGAGGCTGAGCGCTCCTTCGTTCGCGGCGGAAACTCGGGTGAAACCGACATTTCGCGTTATCTCAAGCCCTATGATTCGTTCAGCTATATCTTGGGCGGAGTCGGCAACGCGAAGATTCTCGGAAGGCTCTTTGCTGACGAAAATCTGAACGGAATATTCGACGAGGGCGAAAAGGCCTATTCGGGCGCGCAGCTCACCGTTTATGCAATCAAGGCGGGCGCGAGCGAGTGGGTTATGGATACCGTCAGCGCCGAGGACGGAAGCTATATTGCCGATGACCTCCGCGCAGGCTCTTACAGGCTCGGCTGCAAGCTTCCGGACGGCGTGTATTTCACTTCGTTCGGCGCGGAAGCGTCAAGCGTAACCGCTCCCGTATCTGAGCTGAGCAGCGGAACGATGAAGCTTGCTTCCAAAACGGAAACCACAATAGACATGGGCGTATTCATCGCCGCGCACGTTTCGGGCAGCGCCTTTATTGATTCCTCCTATGACGGCGTTCGTCAAAACGGTGAAGGCGGAGCGGATAGAATTGCGGTTGAGCTTGTCGAGGAAGCAAGCGGGCTTCCGTATTATAAAACGTACACCGATATTAGCGGCGCGTACAGCTTCGACAGCGTTGCGCCCGGGTCGTATTTCGTAAGGGTAACCCCCGGCGAAGAATATTCCTTTACCAAGAGCGGAAGCGCGGGAACGGAGAACGCCAATGATTTCATCACGCTTGAAGGCTCAAGCGCGCTTTCCGAAAAGCTTGCTCTGAACATGGGCGACAGCGTTTCGGATATAGACATCGGGCTTATCCTCGCTACCGCGATAAGCGGCAGGGTTTATGCCGACAGGAACGAGAACGGGCAGCTTGATTCCGCTGATTCGGGCGCTAAGGGCGTTATCGTTGCGCTTTGCGATGTAAGCGGAGAGCAGACGGGTCTCAGCGCCGTAACCGATGAAAACGGCTATTTCACGCTCCCCAGCTGTATGCCCGGCGAGTACAGGCTTCTCTATACCATAAGCGATAACATGGTTTACAATAGTGTTTCAAGCGAAACCGCCGAGTATCTCACAGAGCCGTTCACTCTTGTAATGACCGAGGACAGGCAGGAGGAGCCTATCGGAGTTATTCAGCTTGCGGGAATAGGCGCTGTTATTTGGGAGGATACCGACCTTGACGGCGTTTTCGGCAAGAGCGAGCGCGCGCTTTCCGGAATTGAAGTTACAATGAAGGATGAAAAAACGGGCGAGGTAACCACTAAAGTCACCGATGAGGGCGGACGCTTCTCCTTCCCGAAGCTGATGCCCGGCGATTACACCGTGTCCCTTACCATACCCGAGGATATGCTTTTCGTTTCCTCTCAGGGCGAGAGCCTTTTCGGGACTGTCGGCTCCAATACCGTGAGCAAAACCTTCTCCCTTGCGCAGGCGGAGGACAGAGGGAATTCCGAGGTTGCGACGGTTATAAAGGCGTCCGTTACGGGCTATGTTGACCTTGATTCCAATCTTTCAGGAAATAAGGATGACGACGACCCGAGAGTGTCGGGCGCGAAGCTTACGCTGGTTTCATCGGATAGCGAAACCGTTTTTGAAACTGAAAGCCTTAAGGATGGAAGCTTTGAGTTTGCCGCCGTCCGCCCGGGAACGTACACCTTGAAGGTTGAGCGCAATATGGAGAAGCGCATATCCTTCGCCGCGTATTCCGAGGGAAACAATGATATTTCCGTTATAACTGATACGGAGGGCAGCACGGATGAGTTCACACTCCTTTCGGGCGAGAGCCGCGAAATAAGCATAGCGATGATTCAAACCGGAGTTATCGCGGGCGTTGCGTGGGAGGATTCCAACCTCAACGGGCTTTACGATAAGGATGAGCCTACGCTTGCGGGCGTTTCGGTCACTCTGCTTATGCCCAGCGGCGAAAGCTCCGTTATAACTGCGGAGGATGGCGCTTATCGCTTTGACGGGCTTATGCCCGGGAATTATCAGCTGCTCTTTGAGCTTACAGAGGGGCACTTGTTCACCGCCTCCTCGCCGTTCGGAACTGAAAACGGAAGCGTTGCCGAGGCGGTAAGCGGGCTTTTCGGAGCGTCGCCTGCGCTTGCCCTCACGATGGGCAAGGCGTATCTCAGCGCCGGCGTCGGAACTATAAGCCCCGGCTCGATAGGCGATACCGCATTCCTTGACGAAAACGGCAACGGAATTCAGGATACGGGCGAGCGCGGAATACCGGGAATCACGGTCACACTCTCCAAGGACGGGCTTGCGATTGCGCAGGCTGTCACCGATGATTACGGGCACTACTGCTTCAGTATGCTCTACCCCGGAATGTACAGCCTCAGGGCGGATTTCTATTCGCAGCTGAAGACCACGAAGCAGCATCAGCTGAGCGACCTTATCGACAGCGACCTGCCCGAGGGAATGACCGAAAGCGCGGAAATCGCCGAGCTTTTCCTCCCGAGCGGAACGCTCATGCTCTATGTTGATATGGGCTTTGTCTTAAACGGAGTGAAGAATGACAGCTTCCTTCCCGCAGAGCCGACGACCGACTGGTCCTTCGGCGGGCAGTACCAGAACCCTTACGCGCAATAAAATTGAAATAATTCGTAACACAATGGATAAAAATTGAGCTTTGAAACCCTATATGCCGTATTGTTAAGGAGGTTATGACATGAAGAAGCTTCTGTCGGCTGCTCTTTCGGTAATCCTTGCCGTATCGGTATTCGGCGCTGCGCTTGCCGAAATAGACGGTATGACCGTTATTGACGGAAAGAGCAAGCGGGGAATCAAGGTAAACAGCACCTTTGAGAACAATCCGGTAATTGCGGGTCAAAGCGATATCACGGGTCTTCCCGAGGCTGAAAGCAAGGTATACATCCCGATACTGGTAAACCTCGATAACTTCGGCGGCGCTCTGCCGCAGCTCGGCGTCGGCTCTGCCGATATTCTTTACGATATGCCGCTTGCGAAGGGCGGATACACAAGAAACGTCGCTCTTTTCAGCACCTCCTATCCCGCTATGGCGGGTCCTATCCGCTCCGGCAGGGTTATGCACGCGGAGTTGAGGGAGGAATGGGACGCGGCTTGGGTCTATTTCGGCAAGCAGACCGTAGAGGGCAGCAGCGTTCCCGCATACCTTAGCAAAACCGGCGCAACTAAGAAAAACCTGACCTTTGACGGCAACACCGGCGCGGCGAAATCATATTTCTACGCCTTTGCGCGTTACAGCGATCCGCTGGGCGTCGGCGAAAAGTACGAAAGCCCGCATAACGCTTTTGCCAATATCGCCATAATGGGCAATGAGGACGGCAAGAAGATAAACAGCATCATGTACTGCCTGCCCGAGGGTTACGAGTATCCGCGCCGCCCCTTCCTTTTCAGGGATGAAGTGCCGAGCGAGGGCGCCGAGGCGACCTATATAACGATTGATACGGGCAACAAGGGCTATTCTACAAGCTATACCTACGATGTGGACACTCAGGCGTATGTAAGGTATATGAACTCCAAGCCTTATGTTGACGCATACGCGCCGGACGTTCCGCTCGTTTACAACAATGTTATCGTTCAGCGCGTCACCGTTACCTACAACAAGGGCAATGGCGAGAATCCGCTCGTTACCGAGGTTGGCGAGGGCAATGCCGATATATTCATGGGCGGCAAGTATATCGCGGGCTACTGGGTTCGCAAAACCCGCTCCTCCCGCACAATCTTCTTTGATGCCGAGGGCAACGAGCTTAAGCTTATGCGCGGAACGACCGCTATTGTAATGCGCCCCGCCTCCGACGAGGTTGCGTACAAATAAGCTGAGAATCGGCAAACTGTATAATAACATACTAATGCGCCGTGCGGTTATCCGTGCGGCGCTCAGTCTGTGCAGACGCGCAGCGAAAGCTTGACATACATTACTATAAGGGCTTACTATCTGCTAAAGGCTTACTATCTGTGAAAACCCAAAGCGGAGGACATATGGATATTGATGAGCTTGGCTTTATGACTATTCCCGAAATCCGCTGCCGCATTCTGAGCGGCAGGGAAAATGCCGCCTCCGTCGCGGAGTATTTTCTTGAAAGAGCGCAGAGGTACGGCGGCTCCGGCTGCCTTAACGCTGTAAGGGAGCTTGACCTTGAGCTTGCCGAAAAGGCGAGCGCCCTTCCGGAGTCCGCAAAGGCGCTTCCGCTTTACGGGATTCCCGTATTGTTCAAGGATAATATAGACGTTCGCGGAATGCTTACCACCGCCGGAAGCGCCGCGCTTTGCGATAATATTGCCGATGATGACGCGGAAATAACTGCTAACCTGCGGAAAAGCGGCGCGCTTATCATGGGCAAAACGAACATGACCGAGTTCGCCAACTATGTCAGCGGGAATATGCCGAGCGGCTTTTCCTCTATGGCGGGGCAAGTCAGGCATGAGTATGATATGAAAAGCGACCCGAGCGGCTCAAGCAGCGGCTCTGCCGTAGGTGTTGCTGCGGGGCTTTGCCCTGCGGCTATCGGAACAGATACCTCGTTTTCTGTTATCGGCTGCGCAACGGTTCACGGGCTTGCCGCACTAAAGCCTGCGGCGGGGGAGCTTTCGCAGCGCGGAATTGTTCCGCTCTCTCCGCTTCTTGATTCGGCGGGAGTTTTTGCGCATAGCTTTTCGGACGCGGTTTCGGTGTATTCCGCAATGCGCTCTGCGCCGCTTGGCGAGCTTCCCGCTATCCCGATAAGCAGCCTGCGGCTTGCCGTCAATCATTTCAATAAGGGAATTGTTTCCGCCGCGCAGAAAAAGCTTTACGGCGCTTTGCTCACCCGCCTTAAGCGCGCGGGAGCGAAGATATCAAGGTATGATTTGGCGTACACTCCGCTTCAGCGCACGGTTATGCAGGCGGAATTTGAACGCGGGGTAAATGCCTATTTATCAGAATCGAACGCGAAGATGAAAACGCTCAAGGAAATCATTGATTTCTATGATTCCGACCCCAAAAAATACATTCCATACGGAGCGGACTATCTGCGCGCTGCTCTCGGCGCGGGGGAGAGTCTTAAGGCAGAATACGAAAACGCGCTTTGTGAACGCGCAAAAATGCGCGCGGAGCTTATTCCGAGGCTCTGCGAATACGACGCGGTTCTGATGACAGGTCCAACCAATATCATGCATTTTCTGGGGCTTCCGTCCGTTGCGCTTCCGCTTTGCGAGGGAGGCGACGCGCTTCCGCGCGGGCTTATCCTGTACGGAGCGAACGAAAAGCGCCTCCTTGCGGCGGCGTTTGAAATTGAGAAGTATACCAAGAGAACAGCGCCTCCGACGGCATTTCTGAGTATCTGACAGCCGTCCCCTCTAAGCACACGCTTACGGATTGCAGACCTTGCAGGGTATGTAGCCCTCCGCAAGCGCTTCCTCCCTGCTTGCAATTGTGCCGCGGTTCTTCTGCTTGGGCAGGTCCGTGCAGTCGGGAAGATGGAAAACGGCTTTTTTGAGGTCGAGAATATACTCATCCGCCTTCGGGAAGCCTGAAACGCTTACCTCAATTCCGCTTTCCGATACGGTTACCGTTATGTCGCCGTCCGTGTCTGTCCTGTATACGCTTCGTCCCGAAAGCGCCTTTAGCACAGACTCGCTGAGCCTTTCGTCGTCCTGCTCAAGCCCCGTTGAGATAATGCAGATTTCGGGGTCTGCCGCCGAGAGCAGCAGCTCGCCCGTCGCGTCGTCCTCGCCATGGTGTCCGACCTTCAGCACGTCAGCCTTCTTGAAAAGCTTTCCGTAGTATATCGCCTGCTCCGTTCCAAGAAGCGCGTCGCCCATCAGCAAAAGGCTTTTTCCGGCGACCTCGACATAGAGGACAATGCTCGCCTCGTTTTCGTCCATTATAGGCAGCAGGTCGGGGTCGGGGCTTAAAGCGGTGAAAACCGCGCTTCCCAGCGTAAAGGAATAGCCGACGCTCGGGCGTTCAGGCGTTATCTTATTGAGCTTAAGATAATTCATCAGCTTGAGATATGTGCTGTCGTCGCATTCCTTCGGCGAAAGCAGCACGTTTTCGGCGGGAACGCTTTCCAGCACCTCCGCAAGCCCGCCTATATGGTCCTTGTCCGGATGCGTGCCCACCGCGTATTTAAGGCTTGTTATTCCCTCGGCTTCAAGCGCCGAAAGCACCTTCTGCGCGCTCTGCTTCCAGCCCGCGTCTATAAGCGCGCTCTCGCCGCCTGAGGTGATGATTATTGCGTCTGCTTTGCCTACGTTCAGAATGCGCATTGTCAGCTCGCCTGTGCCCTCGGCAAGGGCGGAGGGAGAAGCCGGAATGGAGAGCAGCATAACCGCCGCAAGAAGGATTACAATGATTCTTTTCATAATTTATACTCCTGCCGTTGACAAATAGTCTGTTTTAGGGCAAAATACCGGTATAGGTGAAACGTTTTATGGCGCTCAGCGCCCTTGACTGAGAGGAGAATTTCAGATGAAGGTATTGCTTATCGGAGGAACCGGAACTATCAGTATGTCCATAACCCGCAGGCTCAGCCGCACGAGCGGCGTTGAGCTTACGCTCCTGAATCGCGGCGGGCGCTCCGCGGAGCTTCCCGAAAATGTTAAGGTCATCAGCTGCGATATCGGCAATGAGCAGGCGGCGAAAAGCGCGCTTGACGGGCTGTCGTTTGACTGCGTAGCCGATTTCATAGTATTTTCGCCGGAGCAGCTTCGGCGCGACATCCGTCTTTTCAGCGGCAAAACGAAGCAGTATATCTTTATTTCGTCCGCTTCCGCTTACGAGAAGCCGCTCCGCTTCCCTCATATAACGGAGGAAACCCCGCTTATCAATCCCTACTGGGAATATTCCCGCAATAAGGCGGAGTGCGAGCGGATTCTGCTTGAAGAGTACCACAAAAACGGCTTCCCCGCAACGATTGTCCGTCCGAGCCATACCTATGACGAGAGAAACGTACCGATAGGCGTTCACGGAAACAAGGGCGCTTGGCAGGTGTTAAAGCGTATGCTTGACGGGAAGCCTGTTATAATCCCGGGCGACGGAACCTCCCTCTGGACCTGCACGGCAAGCGAGGACTTTGCGGTTGGCTTCTGCGGGCTTGTAGGAAATTCCAAGGCCGTGGGCGAGTGCTTTCATATAACTACGGACGAGCAGCTCTGCTGGAATGAAATCTATGGGGCAGTGGCGGACGCTTTAGGCGTTAGGCTGAATCCTGTGCATATTTCCAGCGACCTCCTTTCCGAGTGCTGCTCCTTTACCGATTATCGCGGAAGCATGACCGGCGATAAGAGCAATTCGGTAATATTCGATAACTCGAAGATTAAGGCGTTCGTTCCCGAATTTTCCTGCAAGGTGCTTATGCGCGACGGAATAGGCAGAAGCGCTAAGAACATGGCGGCTAAGCCCGAGCTTCAGCGCGCGGATGAGGAGTTCGACCTTTGGTGCGATAGGCTCATTGCCGCCCGCGAGAGATTTATCAAGGATTTCAACAGTTGAAAAACTGCTAATAAGCGCTATTTGCGGACAGGCATTCCCTGTCCGCTTTTTATTTTGAGAATTATTACACTTCCTTGGCAGGAAGTAAAGAAGGGAGCATCCCTTATTTTGTAATCCGCAGGGGTGGCTTTGCCGCCCCGAGGAGCGGGATTTATCCCGCTTCCTT
>CAZUTB010000019.1:0-11217 GCA_964622905.1 uncultured Oscillospiraceae bacterium
TTTCAGGCACGCGCTGCACGCGGTGGACGCCCGATTCAAACTTCAGGCGGGAATTACAGCGCCCGTGCGGTTTAGTCTGTAAGTACTTTAATCCACTTTCCTCCGAACAGCCTGAAGGTACACCACACCGTTTTGATAACGTTGTCAATGCGCAACAGGAGCTGAATCCAGAACGGCGCAAGCCCCCACACAAAGGCGGCGCAGTAGCCAAGCGGAACGGACGCGCACCAGAGGAAAAGCACATCCGCAATCATCAGGAAGCGCGTATCTCCCCCGCCGCGCAGTACGCCCTTTGCAAGCACGCTTCCGACCGTTTGGAACGGCAGAAGGAGCGCGAAGGAGTACATGAGCTGATCCGCGTACTGCTGCGCAAGCACCGAAAGCTTATCATACATGGACAAGATTAAAGGAGTTATCAGCAGGAGTATTCCGCCTGCCGCAATTCCAAGCACCGTTCCAATCCAAAAGAACGCGCGCCCAATGTACTTTACCGTTTCCGGTTCTTTTCTGCCTATCGCCTGCCCGACGGAAACGCTTCCCGCTATTGCAAGCCCAAGGTTTGCAACCGTCGTCACCTGAACAATCATGGAGCAGACCGAGTTAGCCGCTGCCATTTCCGTTCCGAGGTTTCCGATAATCATTGCGACAAGGTTATTGCCTACGGCAAGCAGCGCATCGCCGACAAGCACGGGGAAGCCAATCTTCCAGTACTGCCTAACCATTTCAGGCTCAGTGCGCCCCTTGAAATCGGAAAGCGTGAAGTGAATGCGCTTATCCTTGAGGAGCAGGTACGCGGCAACAAGGCTGAACTCAAGTATTCTGGCAAGCAGCGTTCCAAGCGCCGCGCCCTCTATCATCATTCGGGGCATACCGAGATTGCCGAAAATGAAAACCCAGTTGAAGAAAACATTGGCAAAGAGCGATATGAAGGTGACAACTAGCGGCAGCCACGCCATGGAAGCCGAGCGAAGCACATTGGACATACAGATGGTTACGCCGTGAAAGAGGTATATCCACGCGGTTATACGCAGATATTTCGCGCCCTGCTCTATAACGTCCGCGTCCGCCGAATACAGCGTCATAATCTGTTTCGGGAAAAGCAGTGTGACGGCGGCAAACAAAAGCGCGCAGGTTACGCATATGCGAAGCATCATCACGGTGATTCTCTTATATGCCTTTATATTGCCCGCGCCCCAATACTGGTTGGCTAATACGCACGCTCCGCCGCTGACTCCCATGCAGAAAATGGAGAACAGGCTGTAAAACTGGTTCGCAAGAGAGGATGCCGAAAGCGCGTTATCGCCGAACTCGCCCAGCATCATCGTATCCGCCAGATTTACGGAAATGTCTATCAGCCTCTGCCCAACAACGGGCAGCGCGATTGCAAGCGCCGTCAGCCACAGCGCGCGCGCCTTATGTTTGTTTACGCCTTGTGCTTCACTCATCGGGTTCTCCTTATGCGTGTTTTGCCTTTATTTCTCAGTCGTAATTCGGGCTTTCCGCCAGCTCCGTTTCCAAAGGCTCATT
This sequence comes from uncultured Oscillospiraceae bacterium, assembly GCA_964622905.1. Taxonomy (GTDB): domain Bacteria; phylum Bacillota; class Clostridia; order Christensenellales; family Aristaeellaceae; genus STF2-37. Next base: position 1,528 of record CAZUTB010000019.1, read on the forward strand.
ATACCACATCCCGAACGCGTGCAACATACCGAAAGTGCGCTCCGTTTCGCTCTTGCGGCAGAAATTGCGCCCTACATCCTTCATCGAGTCCGTATCTATAAGCAGAAGCAGATTGCTTCCGCCCGCCTTGGGATTGCGGCGGTTGATATTTTCCTCCGTTACGCTGAAAAGGTAGAGCTGCTCGCGAATCTTGATGTACTGCGCCGGCTCCTCATATATAGGGTCGTCTATGAGCGGGCTTGAGTCCCCCTCGGGGCGCTGCAAAGCCTGAGCGCGGCAGAAATGGTCAAGATAGATATGCGCGTTCACAAAGCCGTTTGAATACGTCCAGGATATTTTCTTGCCGGTAAGCTCGGTGGTAAACGCGTGGCGCTTCCACGGCAGCTCCTTGCCGGCTTGCTTGAGAGCGCCGAAGGTATAGCTCGTCCGCGACATTCCGGGGCGTCCGAAAACCTGCCCGAAGGTTGTGGAAACGCGCGTAACCAAGCCGTTTTCCTCGTCGATAACCAGCGTTTGGCACTCATACCAAGGCTTATTCGGAACCTCATAGCTTATCATTCGGACGGTGTCACGCATCTTTACACATAGATATCTGAGCCAAAGGGTCTGCTGAGCCTTATCTGTGCGGAGCAAATCCTCGCCGGTCACAAAGGAGTACAGCTCCTCCTCGCCGTTATCATAAACGATGTGCAGACCATTCCCCGCCATATCGTATTCCGTTGCGTGGATGTATTTTTCCGTATCCTCAAAGTAAAAGCCGTTGACGACAGGCATAATATTGCCCCCTTTTCTGTCAGGTTTGCGGTTTCAAGCCGACTCCCGCGGGAAATTCCTCAACAAAGTTGATGTTCTGCGCTTCCTCCGGCGTCAGCGGCAGCTTGGACCAGTCTATGGTCTTCTCCAAGCCTGCGTAATCGCAGATGCGGATGGAGGAAAGAAGCCCGTCCTCGCCGCGCTCATAGGAGGTTACCGCGGAAATCGCAATGCGGCTGCGCTCCTCGCGCCCCGCGCGCGAAACGATATGCACCCACTCAATCACGCAGTTTTTTCCATCGTCAACTATGGTTTCGTACCGCATACCGACGCAGCGCGGAATGTAGTTAGCCATCATTTCATACTTGGCGGTCAGCTCCTCGCGGGTAAGCGCGGGCTGATGGGAGGCGTCGTCCGGCTCATAGCCGCCGAACAGGCAGCCGTCCGCCGTGCAGTCCATTATCCTCTTTACGTCCGCCCTCGGAACATGGTGAAGCGCCTCATAATACTCGCGCACAGCGCCGGTGAGCAGCGCGGGGTCGCCCATTTCAAGGTGCGCGGACTTGAACAGCGGCTTCCTGTAAGCCTGAATGTCCGGCACATAGGAGCAATGAGTGTAGATGCGAACCTCGTCCAGCGTGTCCTGAGTGCGCAAATCCGCAACGATGAAGAAGGGCGCCTGCTCAAGCTCGCCGTCCACAACAAAATCCACCTGAAGCTCCGTTACCGAGCGCCCGTTTGCTCGGGTCTGTATGAGCGGGTAAACCTTCGCCGACTCGGCATGGAAGGTTTTGAGCCATTCCTCCGCGAACGCGCGGACGCCGCTCAAGCCCTCATAGCGCTTATACGGGGTGTCAATTGCGCAGGGCTCCCCGCCGAACAGCTTTTTTTCACAAAACAGCGCGGCAGCGCCCTCGATATCTCCGCTGCAAGCCGCTTCTATAAGCCTGAGTTCTGCAAAGGAAGGGTCAATCTTATGCCCCGTATCCTGATACAGCCTGCGCAGGGCGCAGCTTTTTCTTATCTTCATATATTATGCCTTTCTGCACACTCGCAGAGGCGGATATCCGCCTCTGCGAGAAGGTACGAGTTTATTTAGTAAAGCGGAAAACATTCCACGAAAGCTTGGGCAGCACTGCGGTAACAATGCCGTTTTCGCACTTCGTATCGGCTGCGATGGTGGGAAGGATTGCATTCGGCGCTTCATAGGTATTGCGGGCGTTTTCGTCGTCCGTATGCATTACGATATGCTCCTTGAGCTTCCAGCCCTCGAAGCCGCGCGCGTCAAGCGTAAGCTCCTGAGCGTCCTTATCGTCCGCGTTTATCACAAAGAGCGCAAGCTCGTTGTTCTCCTCGTCAAGCGCCGCGGCAGCCTGCACGGTTTCAACATCGTCAAAATCGCCGTACTGGTTCATTTCGTCCATTGCGTAGCCGTCAACATGGTATTTTTCGCAGGTGAGAGGCGTTTCGAGCGACACTCCGCGCGCGAAGCGGATTAGCTGCGTCATTGGATAATACGACGCGCTCTTCCAAGTATGCTCGCGGTCGGTGGCGCACAAATCGCCAAGCCCGCCGGTTGCGCAGCCAATCTTTACGCGGTCAGCATGTCGGAGAAGCGTGAGCAGCGTGCTCATATTCGCAAGCACTCGCGGCATTTCGCCGCTCATAGGAGGCATACGCCTTCCCGACCAATCGTCGGGGTCGTGGCGCACATACTCCTGCTTTGGGTCGAACTGATAGAAGGTCAGCGCGTTCTGCCTGCCCGCCATTCCGAGCTTTGCCTTTCCCGCAGGGCGCGCAATGCTTCCGTATTCGTCAAGGGAAAGCATCATGGTGTTCGGGGCGCGCAGCTTCGTCTTCAAGTAATCGCAGAGCGCAATTTCGGTATTTATATAGCTCTCGTATGCCTTATAGCCCGCAAGCAGCGCGCCGACATTATCGCTCGGGGCGGAATGATAATGGTGCATAGAGATGTAATCTACGGTTTCATAGCATTCGGCAAGCGCCTGCATATCCCAATCCGGATAATGATTGAGGAAGGGCGAGGAGGAAACGCAGGCGACGGTTTCAATGCGCGGGTCAACGAATTTCATAGCCTTGGAGGTTTCATGCGCAAGCACTCCGTAGCCGCGCGGGTCCTTCTCCCACGACGCAACCTGCCAGGGTCCGTCCATCTCGTTTCCGAGATACCATACTTTGACATCATAAGGCTGCTTATGCCCGTTCTCCGCTCGCAGGTCAGACCAGTAGGTGCCGCCCTTGAAATTAGTATACTCAACGATATCCGTTGCGTCGTTGAGATTGCCGGTTCCGAGGTTTATCGTATACATTGCCTCAGTGCCGATTCTTTCAGCCCACTTGAGGTACTCGTCATGCCCGACATCATTCGGGATGAACTGGTGCCACGCCAAATCAAGGCGCGTTTTGCGCTTATCGCGAGGTCCGATGGAATCCTTCCAGCTCCAGCCGGAAACGAAATTACCGCCCGGCAAACGAACGCAGGGCAGTCCCGACTCGCGAAGACCCTTGATAAAATCCGTGCGAAGCCCCAGCTCGTCTGCCGAGGGATGCTTGGGGTTATACATACTGCCGTTAACCATAGAGCCTATCGGCTCAAGGAACGCACCAAACAGGCGCGGCGAAATCTCGCCTACGCGGTAGCTCGGATGCAGCGTAATCTTTGCCTTCTTCATGGCGGTCATCCTTTCATGCTTCGGGGGATAGCTCCGCGCCCCGCGCGAAGCCTCCCCCCGCATATTGCTTGGGTAATTAAGGATTAGAATTTAAGCTCAAGAGCGATGGTTTCGCCCTTCTTGAACTCATAGGAAACATGGTCGCCCTCGGCGGGAAGCTCCTTGCCGTTTACAAAGAACCTGCAGCCCGCGCGGCGGCAGCGAAGGGTAAGCTTCTGCGCCTCATTGGAGGTAATCTTCGCTTTAGCGCCCTTCTTGCTCCACTCCATGTGGTCAAGCTTTGCGAAGGTGTAGAGCCATACGCCGTCAATGGCGCCCTCGGAAAGGCTTTCGGGAATAAGCGGCAGCAGCTCAATTTCGCCCGGCATAGAGAACACACACATTTCAACCACGAACGCTGGAACAGCGCCCTGCAAATCCGGGAACACTCCGCGGTACGGGAAATGGCTGGTCTGGAGCGTGCGGCGCACAAAGCCGTGGTTCATCAGCTGCGAAAGATTCTGCTCCGCCTCCTCCATATCCTTGAGGCGGATTGCGGTGAACGCGCGGTGGATAATTCCGTGCGCCGAATCGTCCTGCTGACCGCGCTTGCGGTTGGAGCGGATGATAGCCTCGGTAAGCTCAGGCTCGGTATCGGGGGTTATAGCGCGCCCCGGCCATACATCGTAATGATGCGAAACATGGCGGTGGTTGTAGTTCTCCTCAATGGACGCCCATGCCCACTCCTTAAGCGCGCCCTCCTCATCCAGCAGATAGGTCGGCAGAGAGGCAAGCTGCTCCTCCCAATGCGCGATATTTTCGGTTTCAACGCCGAGCGTCTTGCAGCCGGTGATGAGGTTATTCAGGATTTCGCGGCAAATTGCGATATCCATTACCGAATTGATGCGCGTGGGGTTGATGCTCTTGCAGGTGACGGTTTCATAGCCGGGGTTCGGGGTCGGGTCTTCGGGCGAGAAGGAGGGATAGAAGATGGTCTTGCCGTCCGGTCCGCGGTCGCAGGCATAATCCTCAAAGAACATTGCCATTTCCTTGAGCGCGGGAATAAGGCGGGTGCGCAGGAATTCCTTATCGCCGGTTACGAGGTAATAGCCCCAAAGCTCATTGTAAATCCAGCCGAGGCAGCCTGTCCAGCAGTAATGCGGATAGGTGCGCGAGAAGTGGTAATACAATCCGGAATCCGGATCGCAGTGGACGCTTGCCAGCAAGCCGCGAGCGCCGAAGAGCAGCCTTGCGTTGGTGCGGAAATCCTCAAACTTAGTTTCATAGAAGCGGAAATACACGTCCATTTCATCGAACAAGCCGGTGTTGTTGCCCGCGCAGACCTGCAGATTCGTGTTGATGTTGTGCTGACCCATCATAGGCGGCAGAGCGCCGGTTTCGTAAATCTGGAAGAAACGTCCCATGTCATAGAGCTTTTCAAACAGCATAGGGTCAAGCTCGTTAACGCTGTGCGAGCGCTCAAGCAGCTCCTCGCCGGAAAGCACCGTATCCTTCGGGTCGCCCAGATGCACGCGGGAGCGATCCATGCGCTCGCCGATATGCTTCTCGTTGCCCTTAAGCAGCGCGTCAAAATCGACCTTCATGTTCATCAGCGCATCGGTTACAGTTTTTGCCGAGGCGAAGGTGAAGTCCTTCTCGAACTTTACAGTCTTAGTGAGAACAATCAGGCTGTCAGCGCCGTGAACGCTTACGCCCTTTTCCGTCTTGGCGATAGCTCCGCCGACGGGAATGAAGCGAATTGCCGAAACGAAGCCCTTATGACCGAAATCGGGGTTGTACGCCCACGCCAGGGTTATAAGGTTTTCAGTGATGGTAAGCTCATGCGTGCTGCCCTTGAAATCCTGCTTCATGAAAATGTTGCCATACTGGATGGGGCGGTTCGGAAGCTGGAAGTCAACATTCACGTCAAGCGCGCCCTTGGGAGCGGTAAGGCGGGTTACGGTAACATCTCCGTCATAGGCGGCGAAGCTCTCGGTTTTATAAAGACCCTTCTCGTTTGTCCAGGTGGAGGTAATCATTCCATTCTGCATATCCAGCCAGCGCAGATAATCCCATGTCTTCTTCGTTTCCGGCTGAGTGTAGGTAAGCCAGAAGGCGGTATGAAGGCGCGGCGAGCCGGTAGGATAAACAACCTTATTTTCAAACTTCATATATTTCCCGAAGCCCGCAGCCTTCTGCGCCTCGTCGATAAGCGCATCGGTTTCCTCGGGCTTGCCCTCAAGCAGCAGCTCGCGGATGCGGGGCAAAACCTTCCTCAAATCGGGAGGTTCGGGAGTCTTAGCCCAGAGCGGCTCATAGAGCAGCTCCTGAGTAAAGCTCATTTCATCATTATAGGGACGGCCGGAAACGGAAACGCGGTGGGAGCCGTCGCCGGTGATAAAGTAATCCGAGTTTTCCTGCGCGGGAGCTATTGAGCAGACATTATGCTCCGGCAACAACGCACGGCGCTCCTCAGCAGGGATGTAGGGGTACATATATGCGATTTTTGCATAATCAATCATGGTGTATCCTCTTTCTTTCGCGGTTTGGTTAAGCGAAGCGTATAGGCCCTGTATATAGATGTGTGGGGTGCCTAGAGGCACCCCACACACCTTTAGGAACTAGGTACTAATTAGCGGGAGAGGTAACGGTCATAAGCAGACTGGTACGCGTCGATAGCGTCCTGAATGCCCATGCTCTTTACCTGCTTGAGCAGGTCGTCCAGAGCCTCAACGGGCTTTGCTCCGCTGATAACAGCCAGATAAACCTCGGATACAGCAGTGTTAACGTCGGTGATGACGCGGCTGTAGGTATCCTGCTCCTCGGCGTTCAGCGGGAAGCCGACCAGGTCAAGGCTGGTATCGCTCAGCGCGTAGTTCTTATGGGTGAGAATCTGATCGGGAACGGTCAGGTTCATGGAGCCCCATGCTTCGTAGCTCATAGCCTTCGGCCAAGCGCCGAGGGTAGGCAGAGCGTACTTGAACACTGCGTCGGAAGCGGGGTAATCGGGGTCATTGGTAACAAGCTCGGTCCATGAGCGGGTGCCATCCTCGTTTACGACGTAGGATACGCCCTCAACGCCCCAGTTGATCAGGTCGCTGCCTTCTTCGGAGTACAGGTAGTTGATCAGCTCAAGGCACTTGTCGATGGTGCCGTCCTTAATAGCGGCGGTGGTGACGACGGTAGGCTGGCTGGTGCCGGCGAAGCCGACCATCGCGTTATCGTTATCATAGGTGTAGGGCTTTCCATCAATGCCCTTCATAGGAACCATACCGTAAATCATGACATCATCGGGGTTGCCGTAGTTGTTGTCGATAAGGGTCTGCTTGATGCTGGCTTCCCAGGAAGCTACGTTGTCAGGGAAGGCGAAGAACATGCCGGCCTTGTCACCGGTTATCTTGGCTGCCCAAGGATCGAACTTCTGGGTTGCGTATTCCTTGTCGATGAGTCCTTCTTCGTACCACTTGCGCATGGTGGTTACATAGCTCTTGAAGTTTTCGCCGTTGTTGTACTCGGTCCAGTAGGTGACCTTGCCGGTCTGAGGATCGGAATACATGGTGTTAACCTTCAGAGAGAAGGCAGCAGCCATGGTGTCCATTCCGGGGTGAGCGGTGGTCCACCAGTTGCAGCAGCTGAACGGGATTTCATCGGTAGGATCGCCGTTGCCGTTGGCGTCGTTATCATGGAAGGCGCACAGAACGGTGTACAGCTCATCAAGGGTGGTAGGAACTTCGAGGTTGAGGCGGTCGAGCCAATCCTTGCGTATAGCATAGCCCCAGTAAGCGCTGCGCGCTATGTTCGGCTCCCAATGGCAGAAGCTGATGACGGAACCGTCTTCACGGGTCACAGCCTGCTTTACTTCGGGATGAGCGTCAAGGATGTCGAACCAGTTCTGAACCTTGGCCTTGTACTCGGGGATTTCGCTGATAGGCACGATAACGCCGTCTTCAACGCCCGCGAGCATACCGCCGTTGTAGTTTCTGTCCCAATCGTAGAACAGAAGGTCAGGATATTCCTGGCTGGTCAGCATTGCGTTTGCATAGGTGTTGTAGTCGTTGGCGTCAGCGGGTCCCTGGAAGACCAGCTTGATGTTCAGGCGCTTTTCAAGCTCCTGTATCCACAGTGTGTCGTTGTAATAAGCGACAGAGTTGCGACCAAGCTCCTGACGAGCGTAGGTGATTACCGTAGGCTCTTCGGTCTCCTCAGCCATAGCGAAGGGAACGACAGAAACCAACAGTGCCAGAGCGCATACCAGGGAAAGCAGTTTCTTCATGTGGGGTAACCTCCATATTTATTTGCGTCACGGGTTAAACCGTGCAACGACCATTTTTGAGGGCATCAGCCCTTGAGAGCGCCAATCATTACACCCTTGGTGAAATACTTTTGCAGGAACGGGTACACGCAGATAATCGGGATAACGGATACGATTATCGTTGCGTACTTGAGCAGCATACGGGTTGCTGCATCCTCGCCCGAGCGGTTGCTCGAGCCGGAGCCTGCGGAAGCGGCAGCATCATTGTTGATAAGAATCTGCCTGAGTACCATTTGCAGCGGCTGCTTATCGGAATCCTGAATGTAGAGCAGCGCGTTTGTCCAGCTGTTCCAGTAGCCGACTACGATGAACAAGCCGATTGCAACAATGGTAGGGACAATGAGCGGAATCAGTATCTTTACGAGAATCACTATCTCGTTCGCTCCGTCAAGCTCGGCGGACTCAATCATCTCCTTAGGCACTCCGTTGAACGCTGTGCGAAGGATGATGACATAGTAGGTGTTGATCAGCCCCGGGATGATGAGCGACCAGACAGAGTTGAGAAGGTGCATTTCCTTTACTATAAGGTAGGTAGGAATCATACCGCCGCTGAAATACATTGTGAATACGGCAGCAACGGTGAAGAAGCCATGCAGCATACTCTCGTTTTTGGAAAGCACATACGAGAACAGGATTGACGCGCCAAGGCTGCAAGCCGTTCCGACGGTTGCAAGGAAGATAGTTACGGCATAGCCGCTCCAGATGGCGCGATAGTTAAGAACGAACTGATAGCCCTTGAAGGAGAAGCCGTCCGGATAGAGCAGCAAGCCGGTATGAGAGTAGAGCTTAAGCGGCTCGCTGAGGGAGGCGAACAGAACGTACAGGAACGGGTACAGGGTTATAACCATCAAGAGGAACATGAAGAGAATGTTCACGGTATCGAAAACCTTGCTGCCAACAGAGGGATGCCCGTAATGCCACTCGCGCGCTGCCTTTTTCTTGGTGTGCTTTAAAGTCGTATCCATTTTCAAGCTCCTCCCTCTTACCAAAGTGATACTTCGCTGACCTTGCGGCTGAGCGCGTTAACGCCAAGCAGAAGGAGGAAGTTGATTACCGAGTTGAACAGCCCGACGGCGGTTGCGTAGCTGTAATTGCCCTTTTGCATACCGTAGCGGTAAACGAAGGAGGCGATAACATCCGAGGTTTCGTAAATCATCTCGTTGTAGAGAAGGATTATCTTTTCAAAGCCTACGCTCATTATGCTTCCTACGCGGAGAATCAGCATGATGACGATTGTCGGAAGGATTCCGGGCAGAGTAACGTGGTAAACGCGCCCGAAGCGGTTGCAGCCGTCAATCGCCGCCGCGTCGTACAGCTCCGCGTCAACGCCGCCAAGCGCCGATAGGTAGATAATCGAGCCGTAGCCGACGCTCTGCCAAATTCCCGAGGCAACATACAGCGGCTGGAAAAAGTTCGGATCCTGCATGAACAGCTTCGTTTCTCCGCCCAACAGCTTTATTAGCTGGTTGACAACGCCGTCCGAGGAGAAGAACTGGAGCAGAATGCCGCAGATAACAACCTGAGAGATAAAGTGCGGAAGGTAGGAAATCGTCTGCACTATGCGCTTATACTTGATGGAGCGCAGCTCGTTGAGCAGTAGAGCAAGGATTATCGGCGCGGGGAAGCCGAAAACGATGTCCTGAAGGCTTATCAGGATGGTATTGCGCAAAAGCCGTCCGAAATAGTAGCCGCTGAAGAACTGCTCAAAGTACTTCGTCAACGGGCTAGCCCATTTGCTGCCCCAGATGCCGCGCGCCGCGCGGAAATCCTTGAACGCAATTACGATGCCGCTCATCGGGAGATAGTAGAAGATAACGTAGTAAACCATGCACAGGATACCTATCAGGTAGATTATCTTGTACTTCTTGATATCCTTTGCAAGCCTGCTTCCAAAGCTTTGCCTGCGCAGATCAACCGGCTGTGACATTTGCAGAACCCCCTTCTAATTGATGC
>CAZUTB010000020.1:0-8496 GCA_964622905.1 uncultured Oscillospiraceae bacterium
GTCCGACACGGGCATTGAATACAGCACTCCGTCCAGCCCGAAGAAAGCAGGCAGAAGCAGAGCAAAGCCAACGCCGAACACGATTTCACGAAGCATTGAAAGCGCGGTTGACGCGGCTGCTTTCCCCATTGCCTGAAGGAAAATGAACGCCGCCTTGTTTATGCAGGCAAGCACCAGCATGCAAAGGTAAATGCGGAACGCCTTGACCGCGAAATCAGTATAATACACGCTTTCGTTGCCCGCGCCGAATATTCCTATCAGCTGCCTCGGCATGAGCTCTACAATAAGGAGCGCAAGAGCGCCGACGCCCGCCTCATAAATCAGGAGCTTTGTAAACAGCGCCTTAACCCTTTCCCTGTTTCCCGCGCCCATATTAAAGCCGACAATCGGAATGCAGCCCGCCGCCATTCCGACGACGACGGATATAACAATTTGGAAAAACTTCATCACTATTCCTACGACAGCCATCGGAATCTGCGCGTATTGCTCCTCGGCAAAAATCGCATCCAAAGCGCCGTATTTGCGAATCATATTGTTGATTGCAGCCATAGCAGCCACAAGCGAAATCTGCGAAAGGAAGCTGCACAGCCCAAGCACGAGCGTTCGCCCCGCCACAGCGCGTTTAAGGCGGAATTCAGCCCTTGAAAGGCGGATGGTTTTCATATGGAATAAATACCAAACCGCCAGCGCCGCAGTTACGAATTGCCCGATAACGGTTGCAACGGCTGCGCCCATCATTCCCCATTTGAACAGGAAGATAAACACAGGGTCAAGAATGATGTTTATAACCGCGCCCGCAAGCGTTGAAGCCATTGCGAATTTAGGATTTCCGTCCGCCCTTATCACCGGATTCATCGCCTGCCCGAACATATAGAAAGGAATGCCCAGCGATATGTAAAAAAAGTATTCCTTTGAGTGCTTGTAGGTTTCCGCATTCACCGTTCCGCCGAACATTCCGATTATCTCGGAGCTGAAGGCGAGATACAGCGCGGTCAAAACAAGGCTGCTTACCACAGCCATCGTTACCGCGTTGCCGACGCTTCTTCCCGCATCCTTCGGATTTTTCATTCCGAGGCTGAAGCTTACAAACGCGCAGCAGCCGTCCCCAATCATCACCGCTATCGCAAGCGCTATTACCGTAAGCGGAAACACAACGGTGTTAGCCGCGTTTCCGTAGGAACCGAGGTAATCGGCGTTGGCAATAAAAATCTGGTCAACGATATTGTAGAGCGCGCCGACCAGCAGCGATATTACGCAGGGAACGGCATACCTCCGCATGAGCCTTCCGACAGGCTCTGACGACAAAAACGAATCCGCTTGTGCTTCTTCCATTTCAATTTTTCTCCTTAAAATAAACAATGCGCAGCCCTTATCAGCTGGGTTTATGCCGATAAAGGGCTACGCACTGTTGCTTATAATGGTATTCAGTTAAGATAATCGCCGACCTCACATTGATTGTACTGCTTGATTATCTTAATCATCACAGAGCCGTCGGGCTGCTCCGCTTCCTCGATAATCCTGTACTTTGTGCGGCTCTTGTCAAGCTGCGCCTTATAGCTTGCCACCTCATCCTTAACAAGCTTTACTGCGTAATCATGCGGAGTATCCTCCTTGAGCATGAAGCACAGCGTCTGACAGATACAGGCTGCTTTGACTCTTTTCATTCTCGTCACCTCCTTCTGACAAATGAATGCCAAAATTCCGATTACGGCAAAACGCCTGAATCGAGAACAAAAAAGCGGCTGAAACAATCGGAATTACGCCGTTTCAGCCACTCATTGCATGATTATTATAGCATTTTTGCGCTTTTTCGGCAAGAAAGCACAGCGGCTAAGCAGCGCCGAAAAAACAAAATAAAAACAAAACGCCGCCCGATAAACAGGCGGCAATTTGTTATGTGAAGTTATCAGTCTAAAGCGGAGAAGCCTTTTTCAAGGTCTGCGAGTATATCATCAATATGCTCTGTGCCGATTGAGAGGCGGATTGTCCCGGGCAGGATATCCTGAGCGGCAAGCTCCTCCGCCGAAAGCTGCGAATGCGTTGTAGTGGCGGGATGAATCACAAGGGATTTGACATCCGCAACGTTCGCAAGCAGGGAGAAAATCTCAAGGCTGTCGATAAAGCGGAACGCTTCCTCCTGTCCGCCCTTGATATTGAAGGTGAAAATGGACGCTCCCCCGTTCGGGAAATACCTTTCGTAGAGCGCGTGGTCCGGATGCTCGGGCAGCGACGGATGATTTACCCTTTCAACCTTGGGGTGCTTTGAAAGGTACTCAACAACCTTTTTCGTGTTCTCAATATGGCGGTCAAGCCTGAGCGACAGCGTTTCAACTCCTTGCAGGAGAAGGAACGCATTGAAGGGAGAAATTGTCGCACCCGTATCGCGCAGGATTACGGCGCGGATATAGGTAACAAACGCGGCGCGCCCCGCTGCCTCGGTGAACCTTACCCCGTGATAGCTCGGATTCGGCTCGGAAAGCTGCGGGAATTTGCCCGACGCGCTCCAGTCGAAATTGCCAGAATCCACAATGATTCCGCCAAGCGTTGTTCCGTGCCCGCCTATGAACTTGGTTGCCGAATGCACCACAACATCCGCTCCATGCTCGATAGGGCGAATCAGATAGGGCGTTCCGAAGGTGTTGTCAACAACGAGCGGAAGCCCGTGGCGGTGAGCGATTTCGGCAATAGCGTCAATATCCGGAATATCCGAGTTGGGATTGCCGAGCGTTTCAAGATAAACCGCCTTGGTATTCTCGCGGATAGCGCCCTCAACCTCGGCTAAATTATGCGCGTCAACAAAGGTTGTCGAAATTCCGTAGCCGGAAAGGGTGTGCGCAAGCAGATTATAGCTGCCGCCGTATATTGTTTTCTGCGCTACTATGTGGTCGCCCTCGCGTGCAAGCGCTTCAAAGGCGTAGGTTATAGCCGCTGCTCCGGAGGCGGTTGCAAGCGCCGCGACTCCGCCCTCCAGCGCCGCAATTCGCTTTTCAAGCACGTCCTGAGTGGAATTGGTAAGCCTGCCGTAGATATTGCCCGCGTCCGCAAGCCCGAAGCGCGCCGCCGCGTGTTCGCTGTTGCGGAAAACATACGAGGTGGTCTGATAGATTGGCACTGCGCGCGCATCCGTTGCGCTGTCGGGCTGTTCCTGACCTACATGGAGCTGAAGCGTTTCAAATTTATAAGACATAGTATCAATTCCTTTCGTTTCGAAAATGTGAGTGGATTTATGAAGAATGTTTCACACAGTCTGTCAAAACCCAGCGGCTGCTTTGGGAATGCAATGAAGGGGCTAGCTCCTTCATTTGTAATCCGCTTTGGGTGGCTTTGCCGCCCCGAGGAGCGACCGGAGGTCGCTTCCTTACATCATTTTCTGACCGCGAGGCGAAGCCGAACAAGAAAATGATGCAAACCGGAGCAAGCAAGCGAAGCGCACTTGCTCCGAAAGCTTGTCAAAAGCTTTTGACAAGCTTACTCACATTCGTCCGAAACGGAAGTTGGCTCTTACAAGCTTCTCGAAGTAATTCATCAGCATTGCTCCTTATATATGAAAATCCGGATGACTCAGATAAGCCATCCGGTTTTCGTCGGTTCATAAAGCAGCTCAGCTCTGCTTTAATCCTTCGGAAAGCTCATCACAAGGTGAAGCCATAAGCGGCATACGCATTATAGAGCGCATACGCATCCAAGCCGGCATATAAAGGTTAACAGTCAGCCTAGTCATGACGAAGCCTTCCTTTCGTAAGTATTTTCTCGGGAACAACGCTATTATAGCATCAATTCATACTATGTCAATAGGAATTAAGAAATTTGTTGTTTTTCGCGGTTTCAGGCAATCGCCAACTCCAAAGCGGCGCGCATACCCTTTGAATAAATAAGGTTCAGGTCTGCGCATACAGCCTCCTCAAAGCCTGCAAGCTTCGTAAGCTCCTCGCCCCAGAAGTCCGTGCGCGAAAGCACCTCGGCGGTAAGCGCGGAGTTATCGGCGGAAAGGGATTTATTTGCGAAGAACTCAAGCACAAAGTCATCATCGCTGACCTTGTATTCCATTCCCTCTCTGGTGTTCACATAGCCGTCCGCGGTCTTTTTTGCGCCGCAGTAGAAGGCTATAAGCGACGCCATTCCGAGGGTCAGGCACTTGGGGATTCCCCTGCCGTCCGTGATATACGCCTTGACGGAGGGAAGCACGCGCGCGGTGTACTTGCTCACCGTATTAAGGGAGATGGAGAGCAAAAGATGGCGATTGTACGGGTTTTCAAAGCGCTCATAGAGCGCGGAGGCGAACGCCTCAAGGTCGGAGCGCTCAAGCGGGATAAGGGGCATAATTTCATTATAAAGCGCCTTGGTCATAAACGCGCGGATTTCCTTATCCGTCATGCATTCGCCGACGGTGTCAACGCCGCAGAGGTACGCCATCGCGACCATTGAGGTGTGCGCTCCGTTAAGCATGCGCACCTTCCTGAGCTTGTAGGGCTTTACATCATCGGTAAACACAACGGGGCAGCCCGCCTTGTCAAGAGGGAACTCTTTCCTGACATACTCGGGCGCTTCGATAACCCACAGTCCGAAAGGCTCGGCGGTGTCGATAAGGTTGTCCTGATAGCCAAACTTTGTGCAAAGCTCAGCAGCCTCGGCGCGGGGATAGCCGGTAACGATTCTGTCAACAAGCGTATTGCAGAAAATGTTCTCGTTCTTTACATACTCGCAGAAGCCGTTCTCAAGCCCCCAAAGCTCCGCGTTTTTCAGAACGCATTCAAGCAGCTTGTCGCCGTTCTGGTCAATAAGCTCGCAGCAAAGGAAAATAAGCCCGCTCTTTGCACCAAGCGCCTTATAGCGGTGGTAAAGCATTGCGGCAACCTTGCCGGGGAAGGACGCCTGCGGAGCGTCGGAAAGCTTATCCGCGCCGGTAAACACAATTCCCGCCTCGGTGGTATTGCTTATTACAAAGCGCAAATCGGGGCTTGCGGCAAGCGCGAGGAAGTCCGAATAGCTCTTATAGGGGTCGATGCAGCGGCTGACGCTCTGCACAATGCGCTTTTCAAGATGCTCCTCTCCGCCCTGCTTTCCGCGCAGAAGGAGGGTGTACAGCCCATCCTGAGCGTTAATCATATCGGCAAGACCCTTGTCAATCGGCTGAACAAGCGCGGCGCTTCCGTCAAAAACGCCCTTCTCATTGCCCATGTCGATAAAGCAATCGACAAACGCGCGAAGGAAATTGCCCTCGCCGAACTGCATTACTCTTTCCTTGCCCTGCTTCCTGAGCTCAACGGGTGAATTACTCCTTGACAACAATTCCATTTGACAAAAACACTCCTTAAATATTGTCGGGGACGGTAAGGCAGAACCTTCGTCCAAGAACATCGGTGATAATTACGGCAAGCTCGCCGTCATAAACGGGAACAGCAGCGGAAAGCTCCGGCTCGAGGCTTTTCCCGTCCCGCATTTTGCCGGAATACGCGGTGAAGACTCCGCTGCGCAGGTATCCGCAGACCAGTGAAACCGCCGCGCCGCGCTTTGTCGCCGCCGCGCGCCTAACCAAGGGAGGGAGGGAAGCGGTAAGCTCATCCTCAAGAGAGTAGCCCTCAAGCGTTACGATATAGATTCCAAGCCCCGTCTGCCTTGACAGCTTTACCGAGGGGCTGCCCTTTGAAACGGGCGCGTCCATGGTGACCGGCTGACCGATAAAGCGCTCGAGCATTGCCGTCTGAGCCGTCTGCGATGCGTCAAGCATGAGGAAGCGCCTTCCCGAGGCAAGCGCCGCCGCGCCGGTTGTTCCGCTTCCCGCAAACAAATCCGCCACAAGCCCATCCTTTTCGGTTGAGCATTTTATTATCCGCTCAAGCAGCGCCTGCGGCTTCTGCGTATCATAGCCCGTTCTTTCGGGGTCGCGCTGCTGCAAATGGCTTATATCCGTCCACACATCGCTCGGATAAACCGGCTCGTCGTCATAATAGCGGTACAGCTTTCCGGCGGAGCGAATCTCGCGGCAGGGTCTGCCGTCCTCGTCAACCGCGCGGCGCATATGGCTGCTTCTTCCGCCAACCGTTCCGCACGGAACAGCGGTAAGGTCAAAAAAGTAATTTTTAGTTTTTGCATAAAACAGAATCACATCATGCTTGCGCGGAAAGTGCGTGCTTGCCCAGCCGCCGCTCTGATACGCCCATATTATCTCATTCAGGAAATTGTCCGCGCCCATAATCTCATCAAGCGTCTGACGGGCGATAAGGCTTGCGCGGCTGTCAACATGAAGGAAAAGCGTTCCCGAATCGCTCAAAAGCTCTCTTGAAAGGCTCACTGCCTCGCGGAGCATTTTCGCATAGCTTTCAGCGTCCGCCTTATCCGAATAAGCGGGAACATCAAAGGTTACGCGCGGCGAAGCGCCTGAAAGCCTTCTGCTCAGGGAAAAATTGCTGCCCGTCATAAACGGAGGGTCAAGATAAACGCAGGAAACCTCGCCGTTATACTCGGCGGCAAGCTCCGCTCCGCGTTCGGCAACGCTTCCGAAAGCGACTCTGCCGCGCGGATGCGCCGGCGAAAGACGGACGGCGGAGGTACTTTGGGTATCGCTCATCTTGCGCGCCCTCCCGAAAAAGCGTACTATTACAATCAGCGGAAAGAAACCGCCATGCTATCTATTATAGCTTACTTTATCGGCTTGTCAAAAGCAGAAAGGGCAAAATGAACGAGGTTTTGATAAAATCACGAGAAATTCTCGAAAATGTAACTCCCCTGAGAACCGACTGCGGAAGGATATGCGCGGGAGCGTGCTGCAAGGGCGGAAAGGATGACGCGGGAATGTATCTCTTTCCGCATGAGGAGGAGCTTATCGGCGAAGGGTTTAACATAAAAAACGCCGTGGGCGCTATGGATGGCGAAAAGCTCTGCGTGTGCAGCGGCAGCTGCGAAAGAAGCGCGCGCCCGCTTTCGTGCAGAATCTTCCCGCTTGCCTTTAGCCTCAAGTCGGGAAAACCGACCATCGAGATGGATATACGGGCTTGGCAGGTCTGCCCTCTCATGTCCTATGGGCTTGACGGGCTGCTTCCCGAGTTTCGCGAAAAGGTGCAGGAGGCGCTTTCGCTGCTTTGGGAGGACGCGGACTGCCAAAAATTCCTGATTAAGCTGAGCGATGAGCTTGAAAGTTATAAAACTCTTACGCTGTAAATTGATACGCTGTAAACTAATTTTTAGTAAGCTCACAAAGCTGTTTTAGTCTGACTGTATCTAATCCAAACAAGCAAAAGCTCCGAGCCGCAAGCACGGTTCGGAGCTTCAAAAATATAGGAGAACATAGATACTTGCTTTGGGGATATAAAGAAAGACTAGCACCACTGCAATTCCCGAGAATTAATCACACATTTCTTCAGGAGGAAGTATGAAGGAGTCCTCTCCTTCATTAAGTTCCGCAGGGGTGGCTCCGCCGCCCCGAGGAGCGGGATTTATCCCGCTTCCTTGCAGCTTTTACGACCGTGAGGCGCAGCCGAACAGTAAAAGCTGAAAACCGGAGCAAATAAGCATAGCGCATTTGCTCCGAACGCGAAGCGCCTTAATGCTGATAGCTGAAAATGTATGTAGCTACTATTCCGCCGCAGTTATCGGAGGAAACGTCGGTATCCAAAGCCCCGAGAGGAACGTCAACCGACCAGCCCTCGGAGGAATCTGCGGAGGTGCGCATAATCTCGTAAACCTTGATTCCGTCCTTGTATATCGCAAGGTGCGGATGCTGCTGCAAATACGCCACATACTCCTCAAGCGTGAGGTCAAGGATGTTCATAGCCGCGGCGTTGGCAAGACCGACGTAGCGGAAGGTGTTTACATTAACGTGGATTCCGGTAATGTAGCTCTTTTCGGGAGGATAGCGGAAGATGAAGCCATATTTCCAGCCGTTTTCCATCATCCATACGCCTTGAAGGCTGGTAAGGAAATTCTGCTTGATAACCGTGGGGTCGCTGCTTGAGTAGAGGCGAAGCTGGAAGGTATAGCCGCTGTGATGGTCGCTCGTTCCGGGATAGGAGGTGGCGCGGCGCGTCATTTCCTCAACAACGGCAGCCTTGTAGCGCTTAAGGTTAGCATTATAAGCGGTGTCCCAAAGGGTTTTCTGCGTTTCATAATCGCGATAGCCGACGATTACCTCATAGCTCTCAAGCCCGATAACCTTCGCGTCGGTGAGCATAGACTGAATCTGGTCAATCGCCGCGGGGAAAAGCATAACGCTGTTATCCTTTGTGGGGATGGAGAACTTGGAGCGGCGCGCAATGCTTGCAAGCGTGGAGGAATCAAAGCCGAGCGGCTGCTCGTGCCATTCGTTTATAACAACCATATCGCCGGACTCAAGCTCCGAGCGGGTGAAGGACTGAACGGTTTCGCCGTCAAGAGGGAACGCGCTGAGGTCAAGAAGATCCCAGCCCTCGCTTGCAGGCTGAGGCATACCCTCGGTGCTTTGAGCCTGGCGGGTTTCCTCAAGCGCCTCGTCCATCGTCGCGTCGGGGTGCGCGCGCAGAA
>CAZUTB010000020.1:8506-11174 GCA_964622905.1 uncultured Oscillospiraceae bacterium
CCTCAAGCGCCTTCTTTGCGTTGAACTCATTAAGGCGCTCCTGATAAGCCTGCTCCTCCTGCGTGTTATAAGCCTCGATATTCGACCTTACCTTGTCGGCATACTCGGTCTGCATATTGCGAACCAGCGTAACGCAGACCGCCGCAACCACAACGATAACGGCGAAAAGGATAACAAGAGCAAGCAGCATACGCAGAGAACGCTTACCCGAAGGGTCTTTTTTCATTAAATAATCCCGCCTCTCAGACGCGGCGCTTGTGCGGCGCGTGGCTTAATAGATAATCAACGAATCGAAATTCCAAATTCATGCGCGAAGCTTCGTTCTCCGCGGCAATACGGACTATTTCGTTAGCCGTTTATATTTTCCTTCATTTTTGTTACAATTGCAAGTCTTTTTTCAGAATTCTGAGATTTTTCATGAAAAACGCGAGCAAAAGCGCTTCCGATACGTTATAATTGCTGTAAGAGGATTTTGAAGCCGCCGAAAACGCGCGGCGGCTTTGGGAGGTAGGGAAGCATGAAAAGGGCAACGGCGGCGCTGCTTGCGATAATTATAGTTATGCTTTCGTTTTCAGCCTTTGCGGAGAAGGCTTCAATAAGTGTTCCCTCGGCAGGCTCTGCATATTCCGTCTCCGAAAGCGGCGGAGCGTATACCGTAACGCCGAAGGAAGACCTCGGAAGCATTTTCACGCAGAAGATGACGATAACGCAGTACGAAAGCACCTCCGTTTCGGACAGGAAGAGCGCGACGGTCAAGGAGCTCAAGGGCTCATTTTCATCCGTTACGGCTTACTCGCGCTCAGTAAAGATTTTCGGGAGCGCCGAGGCTGTGTTCATAACCGCAAACAACGCCGCGTCCGACGAAATACCGTTTGCGGACGTTTACATTGCGGATAACGGCTTCGGCGGCTGCATCGAGGTTGTTATCTATTATTCCTCGCTGACGGCGTCGGGCTTTGCTAGCGATATGTGCGCGCTGCTTGCCTCGATAACGGTTGAGTAAGCGCGAATCAGCAAGAGCGAATTAAAGCGGCTTATAACTGACATCGGTTAATAAAGCGCCGCGCGGATAAAACAGTCCGCGAGGCGTTTTATAAGCCAAAAAAATTTCGGAGTAAGTTTCGTAAAAGTCTTTTCTCACACCCTCTTATTCCCCTTGACACGCTTGCCTTTTACGTTTACAATATTTCTGTTACGTTGGTGCAACTGCGCCCGCTTATACCGGCTTTATGACGGAGCTGCGGCGTTTTGTGATACAGTTTTAGGCCTTTGTACTGCTTTGAAATGGGGCTGGAAAACCCCGTGACTTTCCGTGCTTTGGCATATGCACCGGCGCGACCGGAAGCCTTTCGGCTTCGGCTGCGCCTTTTTGCATAAAAACGCGGAAAAAACAATCATAAAGGCGCTGACCGTATCGCCATCGGAATAGAGAATCAGGAAATAAAAAGAAAAGAAAAGGAGGAAAGGCTTTGGATATTGTACTGGCAATTATTCTGATAATCGTTGCCGCATTTGCAGGCGTCTGCGCCGGCTTCTGGTACCGCCGCTCGATCGCGGAAAAGAAGATAGGCAGAACGGAAGAATACGCAAAGAATCTTCTGAACGACGCTATGCACAAGGCGGAAGAAAAGAAGAAAGAAACGCTTCTTGCAGCCAAGGAAGAAGTTCTCAGACTGCGCACGGAGCTTGACAAAGAAATCAAAGAACGCCGCGCCGAGGTATCGCGTCAGGAACGCCGCGTTACTCAGCGTGAGGAAACCCTTGATAAAAAGATGGACAACCTTGACGCCCGCGAGGAGGGTCTTAACCGCAAGGAAGAGGCTGTAACGCAAAAGCAGGAGGAAGCCCAGAAGGTACGCGATGAGGCGGATTCCTATCTTGGCAAGCAGGTTGCCGAAACAGAGCGAATTGCGGGAATGACTCAGGACGAGGCTAAGCAGGAGCTTATTGCGCGGATTCAGAAGGACGCCTTCCGCGACGCCGCCGCAATGGTTCGCGATATCGAGTCCCAAGCCAAGGACGAGGCAACATCATCGCGCTAGCGATTCAGAAGTGCGCCGCCGACCACGTTGCCGAAACCACCGTATCCGTTATCGCTCTCCCGAGCGACGATATGAAGGGCCGCATAATCGGCAGAGAGGGCAGAAATATCCGCGCCCTTGAAACCGCTACGGGCGTTGACCTTATCATAGACGATACTCCCGAAGCGGTCATTGTATCCGCGTTCGACCCGATTCGCCGCGAGATTGCGAGAATCACAATCGAAAAGCTCATCATGGACGGCAGAATCCATCCTGCGCGCATTGAGGAAATGGTCGATAAGGCTCGCCGCGAGGTTGAGAACCAGATTCGCGAGGCAGGCGAGCAGGCTGTATTTGAAACGAATCAGCACGGTATCCATCACGAGCTGGTAAAGCTCCTCGGCAGAATGAAGTTCCGCACAAGCTATGGTCAGAACGTGCTAAAGCACTCCATAGAGGTCAGCCACCTCGCAGGGCTTATGGCGGCTGAGCTTGGCGCGGATGTTGCGCTTGCAAAGCGCGCGGGTCTTCTGCACGATATAGGCAAGGCAGTTGACCATGAGGCTGAGGGAACGCACGTAGCCCTCGGCGCAGAGCTTGCCCGCAAGTATCACGAAAGTCCCGACGTCATCCACGCCATCCTCGCG
>CAZUTB010000021.1:0-11152 GCA_964622905.1 uncultured Oscillospiraceae bacterium
AGGCGATGATTCCCGCCGCAATCCCGTATATGTAGTTGGGGTCAAGCACTATCTGCTCCGGCTCGCTTGGCATAAGCGCGCCGAGCGCGTAAATTGCCGCCGCTGTGATGAGCGTTCCTATCAGCGCGTTCAGGCGCTCCCTGCCCTCGCATTTTACCAGGAGCCATACGCATATTCCGAGGGGAAGGAGCGCGCCGCCGATGTTTACGGAAACCCTGCCTATTGTTATGTTCGGAACGAAGGAAAGCCCGATGATAGCCGCAGTAAGCGCCAAAGCCCATTTATCGTTCATTCTCATTTTATCCAGTACGCGCTGCCCAACGCCGAACAGCAGCAGCACAAACGCCGCCATCAGCAGAATCATTCCGAATGACATTAATTTCACCCTCCCTTTCGGTTGGGTTAGTGTTTGCGCTTTGCTGCTTATTTATGCCGAGTTTGACATATTGCCTGCGCTTTTATGCAAAGAAACGCGCCGCCTTGCCCGATTGCATCGCGGAGATGCTTGGGGCACAGCGGCGCTGTACTGAAACAAAGGTTAATTGATTATTCTGCGGCCTCGTGTGGATGATTATTCCCCACGCCGCGAAAGGGCAGACAAGGGAAGGATAAGCCGCAAGGACGGAAGCTATCGGCGCGAGGGATAGCTTACAGGTCTATTCCCGCTTTCCGCGCCTGCGCGCAGAGCAGCCTTACGGGGAGGGTGTATTCCTCGCCGTCCTTTATAAAGTGCGTTCCGCACTGCCTGAAGCTAAAATGCGTTCCGGCGCGCTCACATTGCGAGCGGATATCAAGCACCCATTCATAGCTGAGAGGTCTTGCTTCCTTGTCGGATTCTCCGCCGACTATAACGTACTCCACGCCCGAAAGGTATTTCTCTATGTCCATCCTCTCAAGCATCGGCTGGCAGTCGATATTCCTGTGCTTAATCGGAACGGACGCGAAAACGGGAAGCCTTTCGTCCGCGGCGCGCTGGTTTTCAACCGTGCAGCCTATGATAACGTTATCATAGCCCTCTCCCCAGTCCGGCGGAAGGCATTTTTCTATGCGTGTTATGCGCTTTGTGAGGAACATGAAGCGAAGGTCAGCGCGCTCTTTTATTATCTTCCATGCGTCCTTGCGCCACTCGTCCGCTTCCTCAATAAGGAAATCGGAGGCGAAGCAGACATACACGAGCTGACCGCTCTTCATCTTGTACTCGCCCTTTTTATCCTTGAGAATAGGTCTGTCAAAGCCGTCTAGGCGAACGATGTTTTCGGTTGTTACACCGCGCTTCAAATCGCCCTTGTGAATATAGCAGAATTTGCAGCCCTCGCTGTAGCGTTTGCAGCCGCGCCACGGATCCCATCTTGCCATATTACTCCTCCATAGGCAGCAGCGTTACGGACATCGTCAGCGGGTTATGGTCGCTGTTTGCAAAGTCGAGGTCGATGGTCTTTACGCTGTCAACACGGATGTTGTCGGACACGATAAAGCCGTCGATAATGTAGAAATCCATATTGGTTCTGTCGCCGGTGTACGCGCTTGCGAGCGAGCGGCAGGAGGGAGCAGAGGCGTCACAGGCGTAGGAGAAGCCTTCGGGAAGCTCGCTGTTTTTGAGTACATACGGAATAAAATAGTCGGTCTTAGGCATCGGGAAAGTATCCGCGCCCTCAAAGGTCTGATTGAAATCGCCGCCCGCAATAACGTAGTTGCCCTCATCGCGCTCAAGCTTTATCAGCGCCATCAGCATTTCCGTCTGCTTTGCGCGTCCGTCGCCGCTGTCGTAGGCTTCAAGGTGCAGGTTCATCACCACAAGGGACTTGTCGCTTCCCTCAAGAGCGTAGCGCTGAACAAGCAGGCAGCGCTTCAGATTGGCGATTCTCACCGGCCATGAGAACGGGCTGGGCAGAGTTATACGCTGTGAATAGGTAGGGGAATATTTTGTAAGCGTTGCTATTCCGCTCCTGACCCTTCCCATGGGAGGCAGGGGAATAGGAACAAAGTCGCAGTAGTAATTATAGGCAAGCGCCGCGTTAAGCTCAAGCCCCTTCTGATAAGCGTCATATTGGTTTACCCTAAAGCTTCTGTCGGAGGAAACGTCAACCTCCTGCAAAAGGTAAATATCCGCGTCCTGCTCTGCAAGGAAGGAGAGCATAGCGGAGGTGTTTTCCTTTACCTCCTCCTTGCTTTCGGGCTTGGAGCGCGTTCCGCCGTCCATAAAGAAATCCTGAGTTTTATCAAGCCCCGCGTAGCCGGTGTTGAAGGAAACCAGCTTAATCGTATCGCCTATCGCAGCGCTTCCCGTCTTTGTTCCCGCTGTAACCTCAGCCGCAGTCATCGCGGCGGGTCTGTATTCGGTTATAGTAAGATAACCAATGAACAGCGCGGCAAGAAGCACAACAGCGCATACGATTATCAGGATAACCTTCAAAAATGTTTTCATTGTTTATAGCCTTTCGCGAGCGTATTGGTCTTTGCCTCATTCTTTGAGCGCGCTAACCTGTAAACTGATTATAGCATTGTCCATCCATATTGCAAGCGGAATTGTAGTAAGGAATATTGTTATGAGCCGCTTATGCTTGTGTTTATAACAGCAAGTTAACTATATTATCATGCTGATAATACAAAGCAGCGCGGCTGAGCAAATGCTCAGCCGCGCAGAGTGCTTATTTATACACTTTAATCAATCCGTCAGTCGTAAATCTTCCGTCCGTGCTTATCCGGAATAAGCGAGAGGCGATGATAATAGGTGTTTATCACATCGCGCCATTCGCGGGCGTTTGCCGTTTGCAGGGCGAAGCGCTTTTCCATTCGCTTTGCCGCGTCCTCGGGCAGGTACTGCATAAGCGCTCTGAAAGCCGCTTCCATCTTCTCCGCTTCCTCAGCGCCCGTGAAATGGTCGTCATATATGCGCTGGAGCATAGTACGCCCGTCGTGCATAATATGGTCGTACCTTGCGCGGTGGAAGAAAAGCAGCAGGTTTTCGGGGCAGGTGCTTATGCTGTCGTACATATCGCCTATTTCCTTCGGGTATTGGGCGGTCATTGCCGTTCCGGTTTTAGTCCTGTCAACGCCCGTCGCCTCGTGGCTGGAGCGATGGTAGGTGCCCCATTTCATGTACTCGTAGCCCTCGGGACTCGGACCGTAGTGCAGACCGGTGCTGACCATAAAGCCGACGCCAAGCGGCGAGGTATAGCGCTCATAGACGGAGCGCGAGCGCGCCATCATGTCGGCAAGAGGCTCTATTGCCTTATTGTCCCTGCCGAAGGTTAGCGCAAGGAAATCCCTTGCCATTTCAATGGGCGCTTTCGCAAGTCCGAACGCCGTCTTCCCGAAGGCGTAAAGGTTCGCGCAGGCAAGGTCATGCCCGCACCAGTTTTCATCATCGCCAAGGTTGGTAACGGCGCAGATGGAGTCAATCCTGTTGTCCGGCAGCTGAGAAAGCACCTCTGCGAAAAGCTCCTGCATAAAGTAGAGGTCAATCTGCTGCCCCGTGTACTCCTGCGCCAGCTGCATTTCGAGCGCCTTTTCGGTTTTCGGCATGGCGTAGAGCAGAGGCGAAATCGGCTCGCGCACCTGAAAGTCCACTGGTCCGTTCTTGATTTGCAGTATTACATTGTCCTCAAACTGCCCGTCAAGAGGGGTGTAGGTATCATATGCCGCCTTGGGTCTGTCCTGAGTGTGGTCGCGCCAGTCCTGACGGCAGTTGTATACAAAGCAGCGCCAGATTATTTTGCCTCCGTGCGGCTTTATTGCCCTTGCGAGCATATTCGCGCCCTCGGAGTGGCTGCGCCCGTACATGAAAGGTCCCGGGCGGAACTCACTGTCCGCCTTTACAAGGAAGCCGAGAAAATCGGGAATGTACTCGTATATTTCGTCGCAGCGCTCTTTCCACCAGCCTTCAACCTGCTTGTCCTCGGGGTCGGCGGTGCTGAGCTCGCAGGTTACGGGCATAGCGTAGTCAATAGAAATTATGAGCTTGATTCCGTAAACGCGCAGAATGTCGGCAAGCTCCTTGAGCTTGGGCAGAAAACGCTTTGTGAGCAGCATATCGGCGGGGGCGTGAACGTTTACGTTGTTTATGCACACCGCGTTTATGTGCGCACTTGCGAGCATTCTCGCGTAAAAGGTTATGCGCTTTTCGTCGTAGCAAAGCTCGTTGTTTTCAAAGAAGAAGCTTTTGCCCGCATAGCCGCGCTCAACAGAGCCGTCCATATTGTCCCAATGGTTCAGCATACGGATATTGTAGCGCGGGCTGAAATCGCCCGTCTGCGGCTTTCTTCCGCAGGCGGCGGCTTCAAGCAGCTCGTATGCTCCGTAGAGGACTCCGGTTTCGCCGCCCGTAATTTCGTAGCCGCTTCTGCTTTCCTTAACGGAATAGCCTTCGCCGCTGCCCGAGGGCAGAACGGTCGCCTTTATATCGGATTTGAGCGCCTTAAGCCCGCTTTCAAGCTCCAGCCTTGCCGCGTCGGGGGCGTTTGCCGCCTTGGGCGCTTCCTTCGGAAGAAAAGGCAGCCACGCATTGGTAAATTGCGGGTTCATTTCGTCCCCTCCGTCTTGTCAATTGCTTCCCAAAGACCCGCCATGTACATAGCGCCGAGCGCGCGGTCATAAAGCCCGTAGCCGGGAAGCGCAACCTCGTCCCAAATCATTCTGCCGTGGTCGGGGCGGATGGGTCCGTCAAAGCCCTCGTCATGCAGCGCCTTTATAATTCCGTAAATATCAAGCGAGCCCTGAGAGGTAATATGCGCGGTTTCGTCGAATTGCTTATCGCCCCTGAAAATGATGTTGCGCACATGGGCGAAGTGAATGCGCTTCGCGAATGCGTGAATCATGTCGATAAGGTCGTTCTCGGGGTTGGAGCCGAGTGAGCCTGTGCAGAGCGTAAGCCCGTTGAAAGGCGCGTCAACGGTATCGAGCAGGCGCTGAATCTTCTTCTTTCCGGTTATGATGCGCGGAAGACCGAATACGGGCCACGCGGGGTCGTCGGGGTGAATAGCCATCCTGATGTCGTACTTTTCGCAGACGGGCTGGATTGCCCTGAGGAAATAAACGAGGTTCTGGAAAAGCTTTTCCTCGTCAACGTCCTTGTACATCTCGAAAAGCTCCTTGAGATGCTCCATCCTCTCAGGCTCCCAGCCGGGCATCACAAAGCCGTCCGATTTCTTCTGCATTGAGGAGAAAAGGTCGTCAACGTCTATCTTGTCTACCTCGCGCTGGTCGTAGGAAAGCACGGTTGAGCCGTCCTCGCGCGGCTTCTTGAGGTCGCTGCGCGTCCAGTCGAACACGGGCATGAAGTTGTAGCAGATGAGGTGCTGGTCGTTCTTTCCGAGCATTTCGAGCGTCTTGATATAGTTGTCGATATACTCGTCGCGTCTGCCGTTGCCAATCTTGATGTCGTCATGAATGTTGACGCTCTCGATTCCGCTCAGCTTAAGCCCCGCGTCCTCGACCTCCTTCTTGAGCCTGAGGTAATCCTCCTGCTTCCATACCTCGCCCGGCATTGTTCCGTAAAGGGTCGAGATAACGCCCTCTACGCAGGGAACCTGACGGATGCTTTGGATTTTGACAGAATCGAATCCGCTTCCAAAGTACCGCATTGTCATATGAAGCATACTTTTCCTCCTCGTTTGCAAAAGCGTAAAGTAATTTGCAGAGTGTTTACTCGGTTATTCGTTATGTATTTCGATTTTCCTGCTAGTATATCCTGCTTAATATATAAAATGTACAAAGGATTTGATGGAAGAAATGAACATTTCAAATACTGCTCTGAGGTTTTCCCGCCGCCTTGGTGCGCTTGCCTGCCCGATATGCCGCAAGCCCTTCTCCGTCAAGGGCTTTTCGCTTGTCTGCGAGGAAGGGCATACCTTTGATATGAATAAGCGCGGCTATGTGAATCTTGCTCCGCAGGCGAGGAACGCGGATTTCAAATATGACGAAGGGCTGTTCGCGGCGCGGCGCAGAGTGCTTTCAGGCGCGTTTTACCGCCCCGTAATGAGCGCGCTTTCAAAATATCTTTTTGAAGGCGCTGCTGCCGCCGATGTAGGCTGCGGCGAAGGAAGCTATCTAAAGTACCTTTCCGAAAACGCGCCCTCCGGCGCGCGGCTTTTTGGCTTCGACCTTTCCCGCGACGGAATCGCCGCCGCCGCTCCGTATGCCCCCGAAGCTTGTATGTGCGTTGCGGATTTGCGCCGCCTCCCTCTTGCCGACGGCTCGCTTGACGTGCTTTTCAACGTCCTTACCGGTGCAGATTACGCAGAGTTCGCCCGCGTTCTGAAGCCTGAGGGAAGGCTTGTCAAGGTCGTTCCCGCTAAAGGATATTTGAGAGAGATCCGCGCACTTGTTGAAAGCTCATTAATCCATAAGCAGCAGGAGCATGAAAGGGTGGAGGAGTACTTCAAAACCAGAACAAGGGATGTTGAAATAACACAAATCAGAGAAACCTTCCCGCTGAGCGCGGAGGAGGCGGCGGATTTTCTCAGAATGACGCCTATGACCTTTGGCGGAAAGGCTGACGGAATAAGCCCCTCCGACATTACAGAGATAACCGTTGCTCTGGATATACTTTCGGGTTATCCCAAGGCGGAATAGGCTCTCTTTTCCGTCTTGTAAACGCGTGAAAAGTGTGATATTGTGTTATCAGCGCTGCAAATGTGTTTCTTTTATGGGGATACCAAAGCGCAGCATGAAGAACATTTGACTAAAAGCTTCCGTTTTTACATCATGTAAGGGGGATACCGATGTCGTTTATGAATGTCCTTTCTCTCTTTGGAGGGCTTGGGCTATTTCTTTTTGGAATGAAGACCTTGGGCGAGGGGCTTGAGCGCGCTGCAGGCTCGAAGCTGCGCAACCTGCTGACCGCGCTTACCAAGAACCGCCTTCTTGCAATGCTCGTCGGAATCCTGATAACCGCAGTAATGCAGTCGTCTTCGGCAACTACGGTCATGGTGGTCGGCTTCGTAAACGCGGGGCTGATGAACCTGGTTCAGGCGATAGGCGTCATAATGGGCGCGAATATCGGAACCACCGTCACCTCCCTTATGCTTTCCGTTGATGTGGATTTCGGCGCAATCTTCTGCTGCGCGGGAATGCTGCTCCTTTTCGTCGGCAAAAAGGAGGGAATGAAGCAGGCGGGAACGGTGCTTATGGGCGCCGGAATCCTGTTTGTGGGAATGAACCTGATGTCCTCCTCAATGGCGCCGCTTCGCGATTGGGACGGCTTCACCAATGTGCTTACGGGGCTTAAAAACCCGCTCATAGGCGTGCTTGTAGGCGCGGGAATAACCGCAATAATCCAGTCCTCCGCCGCGTCGATAGGTATTCTTCAGGCGCTTTCCGCCTCGGGGCTTATCGGGCTTGACTGCGCCGTGTTCGTGCTTTTCGGTCAGAATATCGGAACCTGCGTAACCGCGCTTCTTGCCTCTGTCGGCGCTAACAGAACCGCGCGCCGCGCCGCGGTTGTCCATCTTATGTTCAACGTTATCGGAACGCTTATCTTCCTTCTTATTGCAATCTTCGTTCCGTTCGCCGATTGGATTGCCGCGCTTGCGCCGGACCAGCCCAAGCTGCAGATTTCCCTTGCGCATATCGTGTTTAACATAACCACCACGGCAATAATGCTCCCGCTTGCCGGAGTGCTTGAAAAGCTCGCGTTTATTATCGTTCCGGGCAAAGACCCCGTTGTTGAGGGCAAGCGGCTCAAGTATGTTGACGAGCGTATGCTCCAGTCGCCGCCTATCGCGGTTGCGCAGATTTTCAAGGAAGTCAGGCGAATGGGAACAATAGCGCAGAGAAACATACTTTCCGCTATGGACTGCTGCCTGAAATGCGAGGTTGACGCGGAAAAGGCGAAGCAGATTGAGGATACCGAGGAGGTTATCGACTACCTCAACCATGAGATAACTCACTACCTTGTCGAGGTTAAGGCGCTTGATATAAGCGAAAAGGATCAATCCACGGTCGGCTCCTTCTTCCATCTGATTAACGACTTTGAAAGAATCGGCGACCATGCGGAGAACCTGCTTGAGATTGCCCAGTCCCGAATAGACAAGGGAATCAAGTTCTCCGAAAAGGCGACGAACGAGCTTACCGAGATGTGGGCGCTGATAACCTTGCAGCTTGACGAGGCTCTCAGAATCTTTCGGGAGCAGATTAGCGACCCGAAGGTGCTTGCCGTCGTTGAGGAGCGTGAGCAGCAGATTGACGATATGACGCAGAAGCTGCGCGATAATCATATCGAGCGCCTCAAGAATAAGAAATGCACCGCTAAATCCGGTATGCTGTATTTCGACCTTATCAACAACCTTGAACGCGTTGCCGACCACTGCACGAATATTGCAACCTCCGTGCGCGACGCCGATATATCCGTTAAAAAGCGCGCCTGAGCGCGGAATCAGCTAAAGAAAAACCGGACGATGACAGTTCATTCTGCCGCCGTCCGGTTTCTGTATAGGTCTATATGCTCTTTGTAATTGGTGCTTTCGTCAGAATATCTCGCTTACCAGCCGCACAATCTCCGCCTGCGCCTTCTGCCCTTCCGGTATCGGGTAGAGCGGGTAAACGTGATCCATCATTGCCCCAACGTGAAGGTCAGCTTCGACTCCCGCCGCTGTCAGCCTGTCGCGCAGGGTCATGTTGTCATAGAGGAAAATTTCGTGCGTCCCTATGTAGATTGTCACGGGCGGCAGACCTGCGAAATCCCCGTAGAGCGGAGAAAGACGATAATCGCGTATATCCGTCCCGTTTGCCCACGCCTTGCCTAATAGAATTGCGCAGTCATAGTCGAGCATTGCGTCCGTGTCGTTCAGCTCCTTTGCGCCTCCGCCAAGGTCCACCCAAGGCGATAAAAGCACAAGCCTTTTCGGGAGAGGAAGCCCCTCTGCCTTGGCTTCAAGGGCGAGCGAAAGGGCAAAGCCGCCTCCCGCGCTGTCGCCCATAAAGATTATCTTCTCGGGCGCGGTTCTTGAAAGCATATCGCGGTAGCATTCAAACATCACGCTGTGCGCTTCCTCAAAGGTGTGCTTCGGGAGCATAGGGTAGTTAGGCACAACCGCGCTGCAGCCGGTTTCCGCGCACAGGCGGCGAATGAATTTCCAGTGCAGCGGGTTAATCTGGTTA
This sequence comes from uncultured Oscillospiraceae bacterium, assembly GCA_964622905.1. Classification (GTDB taxonomy): domain Bacteria; phylum Bacillota; class Clostridia; order Christensenellales; family Aristaeellaceae; genus STF2-37. Next base: position 9,100 of record CAZUTB010000021.1, read on the forward strand.
ATGTAGCCGCCACCGTGAAGATAAAGCACGGTCGCCTTAGCCTTGCTTTCCGCGTTCAGCTCAAAAACCTGCATCTCACCGACGCGCTTTTCCGTGAGCATTCTTCCGAGCGCGGAAAAGACGGGCAAACGGTAGTTGTCCTTGTCCGTTTTGAAGTCCTCAAGCTGCTTTTGAGTATTGGCAACGGTCATTTTCGTCGCGAACAGAATTTCCTCGGCGATTTGCGCTCCGACCGATTTCTTCATTTTTGCTCCCTCTTGCCATATGAAATGACTTGCCGCACATTTTTTGCACGTTCTGATACTAATATAACACTTGTTTCGATGTTTTGCAAAGGACAAATGAATTTATGCCGCTTCTCAAGCCTTGAATTATCAACCTGCCATAAAGCCTGACGGTTTCTTTGGGAAAGAAATGAAGGGGCAAGCCTCTTCATTTGAAATCCGCAGGGGTGGCTCTGCCGCCCCGAGGAGCGTCTGAAAGACGCTTCCTATATCATTTCCTGACCGTGAGGCGTAGCCGAACAAGGAAATGATGCAAACTCGCTGTGCGTCTGTGCAGCAGACGTGCAGCGAAAGCTTGTCAAAGCATTTGACAAGCTATACAAAAGCCGCTTCACAGGCGTGAAACGGCTTTTGTAAGGCATAAATACTAAACTTAATCAGACGTTTGCGCTGTCGTCCTTTTTCTCGGCGCTGTCGTCAATCGAAGAAAAGTCCATCTTCGGTGCATTGTCTTCGTTCGGCTTCCAAGCGCTGTCGGGCATCGTCTTTTCCTTCTCGTACTGCGCTACGGGGTCGGATGCGTCCTGAGCAGGCTCAACTGCTTCCTCGGCGGGAGCGTCCTCGGGCTTTTGCGTCTGCTTTTCCGCCTGCTTTGCGGCGCGCGCGGCTGCCTCGCTCTGGCGGCGCTCGTCAATCTGCTTCTGAATCGCTTCAATCTGCGCCTTTGCGTCGCTGATTTCTGCCATTGTCGCCTTTATATCGTCGGGCATTTCAGCGCCCGCTTCAAAGGCGGTATAAACCTGCTGAATAAGGCGCTTGTCGAACATACCGATTCGGCTCTGCAAATCGTTAATCTGGGAATTGAGCTTCGCTGTGTCGGTCCAGCTCTGCATGGATTTATTAAGCGACTCCACTCCCGTAACAACTTTCTTTTTGAGCTGGTCAAAAAACGTCTCAGCCATAATTAATCTCCTTTTCAAATGCCGTCCTCATGCTCCTATTGCGCGCTGTTTCGCGCCTTATAGGTTATTCTGCCCGCTTTCGGGTGATTTTCGGTGACGGTAGCTATATGATACATTCTGCTTAGCGTTTTGTCAAGGAAGCCGGAGCAGAAGCGTTTCATGGCGGCGAAGGGACAAGTTCCGGCAAAACATATTTCGCCTGATATGGAATAGTTTTCACCCTGCGTTCGTTTAGTATAGGCGGAAGGGAATAAGGGCTCGGCGCTGTCGGTTTTCATTGACAATTCTTCCGCTAAATCGTAGAATTAACTATGACAGGGGCGGACTGAGCCGCCGAACCTATTGCCGCAATGACTATAAATTACAACAATATCCATTAAGGAGATGTGCTTATGAAGGTAAACAGGGCTTTAGCTCCGATTTCGGTTCTTCTTGCGCTATTATTGCTTCTTACGGCGCTTCCCGCGCTTTGCGAGCAGCATACCGAGGATATGCAGACCGAAACCTTCGCGGAAGGCACGGAGAACCGCTGGGGCTATGTTGACGCCAAGGGCGGAGTGAATCTGCGCAAAAAGGCGAAAACGGGCAGCGCGCTTGCGGGCAAGCTGAAAAACGGCGTAATGGTGTTTATTTATGAAGCCGCGGGCGATGAAAAGGGCGAATGGCTTGTGGTTGACCGCAAGGGCAGCAAGGCCTATGTGCTTGCTAAGTATATAAAGGTTTTGACGGAGGAAAGCAGCCTTAAATACAACAATACTCTGAAGAACCCGATGCCTACGCCAAAGCCTCAGGAAACTCTTGCACCTGCGGATACTCCAAAGCCGCAGGAAACCATAGCTGCGCAGGAAACCGAAGCGCCCACTGCCG